>JAKCCC010000200.1 GCA_021838985.1 Planctomycetota bacterium | reverse complement strand
GAAACGTGCGTTGATCGATGGGTTGCGTCAGCTTTACGAGGGCGTGGACGATGTGGACGTGGCCATCCAGGGCGGTACCGTCCAGGTTTTACTGCCAGAGGGGCGTTTCACGATTCCCGCGACGCGGCTGTCCGATGGCACGCTCCGGTACCTGTGCCTCCTGGCGATTCTCTGCGATCCAGCCCCGCCGCCGTTGATTTGCATTGAAGAACCTGAACTGGGTTTGCACCCGGACGCGTTGTCCGCCCTGGGTCCGCTGCTTATTGCGGCCAGCCAACGTTCCCAGATCGCAGTCACCACGCATTCACGGCAGCTGGTGGATCATTTATCCCAGCAGCCGGACTCGATTGTGGTTTGCGACAAACGGAATGGCTCGACGATCATGCACCGATTGGACGCCGGCACGCTCAAGGATTGGCTTGAGAAATACAGCTTGGGAGATCTTTGGGAAAAAGGTGAAATTGGCGGAGTTCGCTGGTGAAGGTGAAGTTATACGTCGAGGGGGCGGTGATCAGGGCTTTCTCCGGACCTTATGCCGCAAGGGTTTTTGCGAGCTCTTGGCCAAAACGTCGTTGCGGGACCGAATGCCGAGCATCACGGCCTGTGGAAGTCGTAAGAGCGCTTTCGACGATTTTTGCATCGCGGTGAAAAATGCGACGGAGGGGACGTTCCCGATGCTTTTGGTTGTAAGCGAAGTGCAGGTGCAGTCGGGTACAACCGCTTGGCAACATCGGGCGGACCGGGACCATTGGCAAAAGCCAAATGGCGTGGGGGACGACCAAGCCCAGCTCATGGTTCAGTGTATGGAAACATGGATTGTGGCGGATAGAGGGGCGGTGCAGACATTCTTTGGACAGGGCTTTCGGCAGAATGCCTTGCCTCTGGTAGTTGATCTCGAGAATCGTGCAAAAGCGGATATCCACCGCAGATTGGCTGCAGCCACCCAAGGTTGTGGAAGCGATCGCTCCTATGCGAAAGGTGTACGGTCATTTGCGCTTTTAGGAAAACTGGACCCCAACAAACTTGAAGCGAGCCTTATTTGGTTTAAACGGTTTATTCAAGCCCTGAACGAGCATTGTGGTTCCGCGTGATCCGGTGAAAGCTCGCACCATTGGCGGTGGGGGGCAGCCGTGTTTCATCCCCCCTCGCGCAGTTTTGCCATCACCTGCTTTAGATCGCTCCAGACTTTACCGCGGTTTTCCGCGGTGTAGGTCCGCAGCAAGAAAGACGGATGATAGGTCGGCATCACAGGGATACCGCGGTAATGACGCCATTGGCCGCGGATGCGGGTCACATTGTCTGTTTCGCCGATAAGGTAGCGAATGGCCGAGGCCCCCAGAGTAACCAGGACTTTGGGTCGGACGATTTCAATTTGTCGATGCAGCCAGGGAATTCCCACAGCCGCCTCGGCCGGGGTGGGGGGGCGGTCTCTTAGCCGCCCTGTGGCGGAATCGGGATCCGCGGCCCGCAGCTTGACAACGTTTCCAATATAAACCTGGTGGCGCGCCAGCCCCATGGCTTGAATCATGCGGTCAAGCAATTGCCCGCTGCGCCCCACAAAAGGTCGGCCCAGACGGTCTTCCTCCGCTCCCGGCCCTTCGCCAACGAACATCAGTCCCGCATTGGGATCGCCTTCGCCAAAAACCACCTTGGTGGCGATGTCCGTCAGATAACGGCCCAGTTCCGCCTCCGCCTGTCGGCGCAACTCGTCCAAACGGGCGGTCTTTTCCGCCGCCGTTATCTCGGGTAGCGCGGCAATATCTCCGGGCGGAATCGGTGGCAGTTTCGCGACGGTGGAAACGCGAACCGCCGTGGCCGGTACGCGGATGGCGTCACGACGTCCTGTAGCCGTCGATTGGGAGGCATGGGTGATTGAGGCAGAATCCGGAATCCCAGCGCCATCGGCGCGGTTTGTCCCGGCCGCGGTGGGATAGGGCAAGAAGCTGGGCTTCCGGCTCTCCGTCGCCACCGTGGAACCATCGGGACGGGCGGTCCCCATTGAACCAGGTGTCGGGACTGACACCGCTGACAACACGGGCGCCCCCGCATCCACCCGGGCGGGCGCTCCCGCCGTGATCCGCCGCAGGGCCGCTTGGGCGATCGGTGCTTCCGTTGCGCCGAACGCAGCATCGGTTTCCAGCCATTGCCGCAGTTGCCGCCAGCCGGTGGCTCGGTTCATGGGATTACCGGGTCTGCCGCTGTCGCGGATCAAGCTGAATGGGACCAAACATCTGCTCATAGCGCTGCACCGCCTGGCTTAAATGCAGGGCCAGGCGCTTGGCGGCGTAAAAACTCATAATCACACGCGTGTTCACATCCATGATCGCCGTGTTGGGCTGATCGTGATGCTGCATGTTCACCGCGAAATCGACAAACAGTTCCTCGTGCGTGCCGCTGAGCCGCACGATGTTGCTATACACCGTGTTCATGTGATCATCACGGATCTGCACGTTCATCGCCTGCGGTTGCGCTCCCACCGCGCCGGACGACGGAATTGGACCGGCGGGTGGAATCGGGGAAGCGGTTTCTTCACTCATCGTATACTCCTGTAGCCAACAGGCCGAGATTCCCAATCCCGACCCTCCAGACCTAAGGCGTTGGCGGCAGAATACCCCAAATCCCCCGCGCTGTCACGGCGCTTCTGACGGTTGAAGGCGCCTCATGCGAACCGCAGCCCTTGGGCCATACTGAAAACCGAAAACTCAAGGCGGAGGGCAGCGCCGCCCCACGGGCCCAGCCCACAAAATCCGGCCACATACTCCCACGGCAACCCCGGCATCCCCGTTGCGGCCTCCCTGTAAACATGCTATTTTACCCCACGTGCGGCGCCCCGTCCCCAGCAATAGATCGTGGGCGGGGAAAACTGACTTCATAAGCCGGCACGCGGGCTTGCGGGGATGCCTTCAATGGTCCAGCACGGTAGTCCTGGTACAAACTGGTTGGATACCGCGCTGGCGGGTATCGCCGGCACGCGCATGGTCGTCTTCGGCGATTTCTGCCTGGACGCGTATTGGCTGCTGGAATCCGAAACCGGTGCGCCAGAACGCTCGGTGGAAACCAATCTGCCGTTGCGGCGCATCCGCCGGCAGCACTACAGCTTGGGGGCGGCGGGCAACGTGGTTGCCAATCTGGTAGACCTCGGCGTCAAGCAGGTGTGGGCAGTCGGCGTCGTGGGGCGGGACCTGTTCGGCCATGAAATGATCAGCCAGTTGCAGGCGCGCGGCGTCGATACAACCGGTTTGTTGAACACGCAGATGGATTGGCAGACGCTGGTGTATGCCAAGCCCTACGCCGGGGAAGAGGAACTGAACCGTTTCGATTTTGGCGCCTTCAACCAACTGCAACCCGAAACCATCCGCGCTCTGGCGGCGCAGTTGGAGCACCTCGCGGGCGCCTGTGATGCAGTGATTCTCAACCAGCAGATTCCGGCCGGTTGCAGTCCCCCCGCTATGATTGCGGAACTCAACCGCATTATCGCTGCCCATCCGCAGACGCGCTTCATCGTGGATTCACGGCACCGGCCGGCGCAATACCGCGGCGCCGTGTTGAAGCTCAACGCCCATGAAGCCGCTGCGCTTGTCGGCGAGCCGCACGCGCTGGAAGAACGTCCCAGCGCCGCCCAGGTGCGGCGCTACGCGCAGATGATTCGGGAGCGCACCGGCCGAGCCGTGTTCGTGACCCGCGGCGACCGCGGCATCGTGGTCGCGGATGGGGCCGGGGTGGAAGAAGTGCCCGGTATTCAGATCGTACAGGCCGTCGACACGGTAGGGGCGGGCGATACGGTGGTGGCGAGCCTTACCGCCGCCCTGGCGGGGGGAAGCGATCCGCCGACCGCCGCCCGGCTGGCTAATATTGCCGCTTCTATCACCGTGCGGAAGTTGCGCACCACCGGCACCGCCACACCGGAGGAAATCCGATCCGTCGGAGCGGCGCCGGATTATGTTTATCTCCCGGAGCTGGCCGAGGATCCGCGGCGCGCCAACTATTGCCCCGGCACGGAAATCGAGATCATTTGCGAGCGCCGGAATCTGCGTCTGCGCCATGCCATCTTCGACCACGATGGCACGCTTTCCACCTTGCGGCAGGGGTGGGAACAGATCATGGAGCCCATGATGGTGCGGGCTATCCTGGGCGCGCGCTATCAAGACGCCGAGGAATCGCTGTACCGGAAGGTGCTGGATGCCGTCCGGCAGTTCATTGACCAGACCACCGGCATTCAAACCCTGGTGCAGATGCATGGACTCGTGGACCTGGTGCGGCGGTTCGGCTGCGTGCCTTCCGCGGAGATTCTGGATCCCCCCAGCTATAAAAAAATCTACAACGATGCTTTGCTGGCAATGGTCAGCCAGCGCATCGAAAAGCTGCGGCGCGGCGAACTGTCGCCCGCGGATTTCCAGATAACAAATGCGGCGCCCTTGCTGCAAGCGCTTCGCGAACGCTCCGTCAAACTGTATCTGGCCAGCGGTACGGATGTCGCCGACGTGCGTGCGGAGGCGCAGGCCATGGGTTATGCCGACTGTTTTGAGGGCCGTATCTTCGGCGCCGTTGGTGACATCAAGGTGGAGGCGAAAAAGATAGTGCTGGAGCGGCTGATCCGTGAACATGGCCTGGCGGGAGCGGAGTTGGTAACCTTCGGCGACGGACCGGTGGAGATCCGTGAAACCCGGAAATGCCATGGCGTAACCGTAGGCGTGGCCAGCGACGAAATCCGGCGCTGGGGCCTGAACCCCGCCAAGCGCACCCGGCTGATCCGCGCCGGCGCGGATATGATTGTCCCGGATTTCAGTCAACTGCCCGCCCTGCTCCGGGTGCTGCAACTAAGTCCATAACGCACCAATCGAGGAGAATTTATGCTGGTGGAAAATCCAAAAATTCTGACCGCGCAACAGATGCGCTCCGAACGTGACCGCCTGGTTGCCGCCGGCCGGAAACTGGTGTTCACCAACGGCTGTTTTGACATCCTGCATCGTGGGCATGTCACCTATCTGACCTTCGCCCGTAATCAGGGCGACGCCCTGGTGGTG
>JAKCCC010000199.1 GCA_021838985.1 Planctomycetota bacterium | reverse complement strand
CTGGCCGCGTCGTACGGCGAAGATTGCCCGGCGGCGGTGGTGCATCGCGCCTCCTGGCCGGATCAAAAAATCATCACGGGAAGACTGGCGGATATCCACGCCAAGGTGCGGGCCGCCGGCATTACCAGCCAGTCGATTATCATTATCGGCCGGGTTCTGACGGCGACGGAATTCGCCGAATCGCGCCTCTATGCCGCGGATTTCACGCACGGTTTCCGCAAGGCCAAACCCCGGCGCGCTGAAGCCGGGCCTGGATCGGCCGACCCCGGCGCGGGCCGCCGGCGCTGGGGAGGCCCGTGGCCTCGGGACGAGATCCGCGCTGGCCCGCAACCCAAGATGTAGCCCTCGGCTCTGCCGGGGGTGACACTCCGCCGAACCTCGGAATCTTTGTGCCGAACCCCCTCTTCGCGTCGCGCGAAGAAACGTGGAGGCGATGGTACGGGAATAAATCATCGGCCTCCTGCTCGCCACAGATGCACTTTGGATAAGCTGGACAAAAACCCGTCCGGCGGCTAGAAAAGCGGGATGCTATCTACGTCTGGTGTTGGAACGGGCGCGGCGCTAGCGGCGGGCGGGGCCGCAACTCTGCTGGCGTACAGCGTTTTTTATTCAGGCAGTCAGGTTTTCGCCCCGGTCATCCGGCGGCTCTCCGACCATCGCGCTGTGGCCCTGACCTTTGATGACGGACCTTCGCCCGTTTTCACTCCTCTGATTCTGGAGATCCTGGCGAAGCATCATGCCAAAGCGTCGTTCTGCCTTATTGGTCGCAACGTGCTTCGCCATCCGGCCCTGGCCGCGCGCATCGTGGCCGAGGGCCACACGGTTGCGAACCATAGCTGGGATCATGACCATCATGGGATCTGGAGATCGCGGGCGTATTGGACTGACCAGCTGGAATGGACCAGCCGCGTGATGGTGGACACAACCGGAAAGAAACCGGCGCTGTTCCGCGCCCCCATGGGCTTTAAAACATGGCCGCAGTCCCGCGCGGTAAGGCACGCCGGTTTGCACTATCTCGCGTGGCGCGTCCGGGGTTGGGACACGCTGAACTGGTCGCCCGAAACGATCGTACGAATGATCACCAGTCAGCTTCGCGGTGGCGATATTGTGACTCTGCACGACGGCCTGGAGCCAGCCCGTCAGGCCTCTTCGCAGGAACGCACGGTCCAGGCGCTTCCGCGGATCATCGAAGCCATCCATCGCCGCGGCTGGCGTTGCGTAGCCCTGGAAGGCAACCTGCCCTTGGCGGTGTACGGATAACGCGGGTATAAATGGGCGATGCATTCCACGCTCCCTTTAGGGCACGCTAGGGTTACTTGCGTGATGGGCACCGGCGCCATGGGCACGCTTTGCGCTACGATTCTGGCCCAAGGGAGCTATCGTGTGCGCCTGTGGGGACGACGCCCCGAACATATCGCCGCCCTTGCCGCGCAGCGCGAAAACCTTCGCTATCTGCCCGGCTTACATCTGCCCGAATCCATTGAATTGACTACCTCCGCGGAGACGGCGCTGCGCCAGTGCGGCCTGATTATCTGCGCCGTACCCGCCCAGCACATCCGCGCGGTCATGGGGCAGTTCCGGGCGGTGATCCCCGCCGATGTGCCCATCGCCAGTGTCGCCAAAGGCATCGAAAACCAGACGCTGTTACGCCCCACCGAGATTATCACCGAAGTTCTCGGGGCCCGGCCGGTAGTCGCCATCTCCGGACCTTGCATCGCCGGAGAACTGGCCTGCGTCCTGCCTACCACCTTGGTGGCGGCATCGACCGATGAAACGCTCACCGCCCTTATTCAAACCATGTTTACCACCACTTATCTGCGGATCTATCGCAATGCGGATTTACGCGGCGTGGAACTGGCGGCGGCGATGAAAAACGTGGTGGCCATTGCCGCCGGGATCCTGGACGGCCTGCAAGCCGGCACCAATGCCAAAGCGGCGCTGCTCACGCGGGGTCTGGTGGAAATTACGCGCTTAGGCGTGCTGCTGGGCGCGCAGGTTGAAACCTTCAGCGGCCTGGCCGGCCTGGGCGATCTGGTCACCACCTGCTTTGCCGCGCAGGGACGCAATCGCACGTTGGGTGAGCATATTGGCCGCGGTTTATCGCCGTCGGCGGCGCTGCAGGGTATGACCGGGGTGGTGGAAGGTCTTCCGACCACGAAAAGCGTGATGGATCTGGCGCGGCGGCAACGCGTTGAAATGCCCATTACCGAGTGCCTTCACGCGGTGCTGTTTGAGGGCAAAAAGCCGCGCGAAGGCATTGCCGACCTGATGAGCCGTCAACCCCGTCATGAGCGCGACCGGTGCGTGTGAATCGGGCGTGGCAATCTGGCGGACCAGCTACAGCATTTTGGGTGATGTCCACCGGGGCGGATCTTCGACCTGCGGCCGAAGGGGGGGGCGGAGCACCGCCGACAATCCAACGATTCCTTCCACGTTCCCACTTGGGAGGGGCGCCGCGCCCGGCGCCTCGGTAACGCCCGCCCACTGGCCCCGTCAATCGGCGGGCAGACTTGGTCGAGCCGCCTGGAGCATTTCCTGGCGGCGACTTGCCGGGTTCCGTGGCGTTAAAGGGCCGGCCAGACGTCCGCAGTGGTGGTCGGCCCTACACAAGAGATTGTCACGCCCCCTGCATCCGCCTTTGCGCGGCGCTGGGCAACGGCGAGGCGTATTGGTATTTCGGCTCCCGTTTCTGGCGCCGCAGAATCGGAATGAGTTGCTTCCATGTGGCGTACAGGCCGTGCGGGCACGGCGGCAGGTCGGCTTTAATCAGGCGGTGCAGCCGGCCTAGATTGTAGCATGGCACGGCGGCGTACATGTGGTGCTCCGTATGGTAGTTCATATGCCAGTAGAGAAAGCGCACCACTGGACTAAGAATGATGGTCCGGCAGCAGAGCCGGAAGTCCGGCACGTTATCCTGCAAGCCGGCGTGTTGCGTGTTGTTGCAAAGATACAGCAACCAGCCGCCGTAGAAGGGCGCCAGGGTGATCACCACCGGCAGCAACCACCAGCCCATCACCAGTGAGACGACCACGATGCTCAGTTGGCCCGCCAGCACCAGGCGGGCCCAGTTGAACAACTGCCGCCGGCGGGCCGGCTCTGATTCCGGAAACAGGGCGTTTTCCCATTCGCCCTTCAATTGGCCCCGCGCCAACCGGATGGTGTTCTTAAGTGTAAAGTAAAATCCCCGCGGGCTGATCAACGCATTTTCCAGAAAGCCGGCCAGCGTTAATTTCATCGGCAAAACCACTTCCAGATCGTCCGGTGGATGCAGCGTGTACTTGTGGTGCTCCATGTGGCTGGCCCAGAAAAGGTGGGGATTCAGCCAACCCAGAAAACTGAAAACGCGGAGAAAAAAGCGGTTCAGCGCACGGGTTTTAAAAACCGAATCGTGCACCAATTCGTGGAAACCATTAAGCAGGAAAGCCCAACAGGTGCCGTGCAGGAAGAATAATAACAGCACGATGGGCCACGGCATGCGGCCGACGGAGAAGTAAGCAGCGGAGCCGGTGACGGCCAACACGCCCAGATACCCTCCCGTCTGGAAAAGCCCTTTCCAGTCACTGCGGCGGTTCAATCGGGCCAAGTCTTCGCGACTGACCGGTGAGCGGTACCAGGTAATGCGCCCAGGCTTGGATTCCACTTCCTGCTGCGGTGTCTTCATCGGCCAGGTGCTTCTCGTAATCCAAAATTGAAAGCCGCAATTATCTCTGCAGGCATGATAGAATCGTAGGATGCCGGACGCGGCACAGTCAAGCGGGCGTGGCCATCATGGCTGGCAAAGCCAGAGCGGCGTCCAACCCTGGCCTCCGCTGCCAAGCCGTTCGGTCCGCCAGTGGGCGGGGCTGTTGTTGAACCAGGCGATGGACACCGGGATCGCGCCCCCCTATAAGAGATGCCCGTAGCGTGTAGGGATGTGATTCGTCGATGGTGAGAGGAAATTGGTGCGTCTATGGCGGCCTGCTGCTGGAAGGGCTGTGGATGGTGGAATTGGTGCTCGCCGCCTGGGGGGCGTGGGTGGCGCACTTTTTCGGTCGGCGCATGGCGCGCGTGGCCGCGCGCCCTTTGGGTGAGACGTTTCCCCGCGTGGCGGTGATTGTACCGATCCAAGGATTGGAGGCCTACACCGCCACCAACATCCAGGCCTTGCTGGCTCAGAACTATCCGCATTACCGCCTGATTTTCGCGGTGGAATCGACGGCTGATCCGGTTTATGGGTTGTTGCGGAAATTGGCCGCGACGCAGCCCGTGGGCCGGGTGGACGTCGTATCCGCCGGACCAGCTCAAACGCGCGGCCAGAAAGTGCACAACCAATTGGCGGCGATCGCCCGAACCACGGCGCAGGACGAGATTCTGGCTTTCATGGATGCCGATGCCAAACCGAATCCCAACTGGTTGCACGCTTTGGCGCTACCACTGACGTATGGCCCCCATATTGGGGCGGTCACCGGCTACCGCTATTATGTGCCGATGTCGGAACATCCCGCGAACGCTGTGGCGTGCGTGATGAATGCCATGGTGGGCAGCTTGCTGGGACCGTATCGGCGCACAGTAGCCTGGGGTGGGACGATGGCGATTCGGCGCAGCGATTTTTTCAAGTATGGTGTCTACGATGGCTGGCAGGGCGCTTTAAGCGACGACTATGTGCTATCCCACTATGTGAAACACAAAGCGCGCGCGAAAATCCATTTCGTACCGCAATGTCTGGTCGCTTCGCCAGCGTTGTTTGGCTGGGCGAGCCTAACCGAGTTCGCCGTGCGCCAATACCGTATCACGCGGGTTTGCGCCGGCGGCCTGTGGTGGCTGGCTTTGGCCGGCGTGGGGTTGTATGGGTTTACGCTGCTCTCTTCGGCGATGACGGCCATCATCGCGGGGATGGATGGGCGGAGTTGGTGGTGGCGGCCGGCGCTGGTGTTCGTCGCCGTATATGGATTAGGCCTGGTCCGCGGCATGATGTTGCGGCGGACGGGCCGGCGGCTATTGCCGGAACATTGGCCGCGGATTCAGCGGAACTGGCTTTGGTTCACCCTTG
>JAKCCC010000198.1 GCA_021838985.1 Planctomycetota bacterium | reverse complement strand
GAGGGGGCGAAATGCTAATTTTACGAATTTTCACGAATAGGGGGTGAACGTCGCCAGGACGTCGAAAATGGTGAAATCCGCGGGGTTGCGGCCATATTTCGAAGCTGTCGTAGAAGCGGCGTGGCGCCGCTTGCGTGGGCCGAAAGCGGCGGGACGCCGCTTCTACAACACGGGAACAAGGCCGGGCTTACTGGAAGTGCGCCGCAGGCTTTCCTGGGTGCGCCCATTTGCCCGAATGGAGGGGGCGAAATGCTAATTTCACGGATTCTCACGAATAGGGGTGAACGTCGCCAATACGTCGAAAATGGTGAAATCCGCGGGGTTGGTCGTAGGTCGAGTCGCCACCACGCCGCGCCCTTTGCATCGGTAGCGTCACGCCCCTGTTCGATGGGATACCGTGGCGGGTTACTGGCGAATCCGGCGGTGAGGTATGAGAAAAGCGCCGGGAATTCTTTCGTCCAGGGTCGCCAAAACCGCTCCATTCGACCTGGCGAGCTCAAACAAATGACCATCGGTGATTTGTTTTGCGGTCTTGACCCAGGTGGGTAGGCTCCCGATATCGTGGGTATCGGGGATAAATAAAAATTGTACGGAGTTCGCTTTTTTTAATTGGATCAGGATGGTCCGTGCTTCCACAACGGATAGTCCATAAGTTGGCGCCTGGGCGAGCACCCTTACGAACCCCAGTTCCGTAATGGAGCAGGTGGCCAAGGATGAAGATTGGGACCGCTGCGTTTGTACCCAGGTTGCCAGGCGGTCATGGAATTCGTGTTGAACAAACGCCAGGGCGATTAGTGCGTTGACATCGAGCAGATAGGTCATGGAAAGTCCGCCAGAATTTCCTCAACCTCTCTGCTGCGCAGCACGGGAGCGCCGGCTCCCGCGCTGAGCACGGGAAGCCCAGTGCTCGGGTCGGAGAAAATCCTGGCCTTACGGGGGCGCCTGGCGCGCGGCACCAAGACAATGCGTCCGGCATTGATGGTGGCGTCGAGAGGGTCGCCGGCGCGAATACCCAGCCTGCGGCGAAACGGCGCGGGCAGAACGACCTGTCCTTTGGTTGAAACTCTCGTCTGCATAGTAAGACTATCTTACCATCGCCTTTACCCTGTGGCAACGGAGCGGGCCTGTGACAGTTTATGCGGCCCCGCCACCCGCACCCCGGCACGGCTGTCGCGAAAGTCGCCTGTGCTCTGCGGACACCTACGGATGAGGACACGGTTCGTTTCCGATTCCTGATCCTGCTCCCGCTCCTGGTCGAGGGCCTGTCGATCAGGAGCAGGGGCAAAAGCAAGAGCACGATTGGGTCCGCCCCCGGCGCGGTTTCCCCGGCGACTCCTGGACCGGGACGCCGGGCGATGAAAGGACGTGTGTGCTTCATAGCCCCAAGCGTTAGCGCGGGGTTCCGGCGCTGCGGCGGAACCCGGGCCCGTCGCTTACACTCCGGGCTATGAAGGGCAGAGGGATGACGATTTCCAGAACAGAAACCGTCACAGGCCCCAACGGAGCTACCGACTCCTGGCGCAGCGGATCGTGCGCCGGCGGATTGCCGTCGGCCTTTTGCAGCAGCAGCGCGCGGGGTTGTGGCCATATTTTGAAGCGATCGTAGAAGCGGCGTCTCGCCGCTTGCCCAGCCAGTGGGCGGGCAGGTTTTGTCGAGTGCCGTTGTGCATCCGCCTCTATTCGTAGCGGACCGCCCACGGATTCTATGGCGACTTGCGTGCGCCGAAGGCGGCGCCAGGCCGCTTCCACAACAGCCCGCACAGGGCAATTTTAGCGCAATAAGGCGATTGTCACAAAACCCAGTCACGGCCGTTAAGTTTCGTGCTAAACCGAAAGTATTTACTTTCATTATATTTCGGTTATAATTGCGTTCGGTTATAATTGTCGGTTATAATTGTATGTGGTCTTTCGTTACAAATGGATGGTGGATGACGATGGGCATTGGCAAGTTGATTCGGCTGAATCGTCTGTTTTCAAAGGCCGATGGCCGATTTTGTTCAGTCGCGGTGGATCATTTCGTCGGCTACGGTGAGCGAATGCCCGCAGGCCTGCGGAACTTGCCGCGGACGTTGGCTCAAATCATGGCCGGCGGTCCGGATGCGGTGACGATGCAAAAGGGCACGGCGATGAACTGTTGGAAGCCATATGCGGGGAAAACGGCGCTCATTGTTCAGACCGGCTGCTTTACCGCCGATGAGCGCATCATTGAAACCCTGGTTACGGCCGAGGAATGCCAGCGGCTCGGGGCCGACGCTATGGCGGTGGCGATCGGAGTCTGTGGCCCCAATGAGGGACGTTTTATCCGCATTCTTTCCGACAAGGTGGAAGAGGCGGTCCGCTGGGACTTGCCAATCGTGGCCCATATTTATCCGCGCGATTTTTCCGGTAAGAAGGTGGAAATCCTCCACAATGCCGAACACATCGCCTGGGCGGTGCGGGTGGGGATAGAATGCGGGGCGGATGTGATTAAAGTGGGTTTCACCGGCGATGTCGCGTCATTCCGGGATATCGTGCGGGCCTGCCCGGTGCCGATTGTCGCCGCGGGCGGGCCGCAATGCCCGACGTTGTTGGAGGCGCTGGAGAATGTCGCCAAAGTGATGCAAAGCGGCGCCCGAGGCGCGACGATTGGCCGCAATATCTGGGGATACTCGGATATTGCTGGCGCCTTGCGCGCCTTCAGGGCAGTGGTACATGACGGGCTCACGCCGGAGGAAGCCCTACATGCCGGCGCGGGGGAACGGGCGGCCGAACTCGTGAGTGCAAACGGAGCGCACTAATACGAATCCAGAGACACAAATTTCACAGCGCGGCCTGCGGGCCGCAACCAAAACACGAAAGCACAAAGACCCGGAGAACTATAATGGTTAAAAACGCGAAACATAGCCACGGTTAAACTTTGGCCTTTGTGCTTAAAATCTGTGCAAGCTGTGGATTTTGGGGTTGCTGAAAGCTGGTACATGTTTGACGTTCTGGGCATCGGGTGTGTCGCGATTGATGATTTGCTGTTCGTGCCGCGGTTCCCGGCGCCGGATGAAAAAGTGCGGGTTCCACGGGTGGAGCGGCATTTCGGCGGATTGACCGGAACGGCGCTGGTGGTCGCGGCCCGGCTGGGGGCGAAGTGCGCTTTCGGGGGACTGCTGGGAACGATGGATCCGCTGTCGCGGGCGGTGGAACAAAATTTTCTCGCCGAGGGAATTGATGTTTCGCCGGCGGTGCGGCGGGCCGATGCCCGGCCTATTCACGCGATGATTGTCGTAGGCGAAGAAGGTCATACGCGCAATATTTTCTTTCACGTCGGTGGTCTTAGTGGGGCACCGGACGAAGGTGTGGCCGAGGATTTACTCCGGCGGACGCGGGTGCTGTTTGTAGATCACCAAGGGTTGGCGGGCGCCGTACGGGCGATCACCGCAGCCGCCGCCGCAGGCGTGGAAGTGGTTGCGGATGTTGAACACGGCGATGGCCCGCTGACGGAAAGATTCGTGGCTGGCGTCGGGCATTTGGTCGTACCGGAGGAATTCGCGCTGCGGATGACCGGCGCGGATAACGCTGAAGCAGCCGTCAGCCAGCTCTGGTCGGAACGCCGGCGGGCGATAGTGGTGACGTGCGGCGAACATGGCTGCTGGTGGGCCGAGGCGCGGGACGGACGGGCTGGTCCGGTGGCGCATCAACCCGCCTTTCCGGTGGAGGTGGTGGATACGACCGGTTGCGGCGACGTGTTTCACGGCGCTTATGCGGCCGCCTTGGCGCAAGGACGTCCGATGGAAGAGCGGGTGCGACTCGCTTCTGCCGCCGCGGCCATGAAAGCCAGACAGCCCGGCGGGCAGATGGGCATTCCGCGCCGGCGGGAAGTGGAGGAGTTTTTACGTCAACAAGGAGATTTGTTCAATGGTGACGAAGGCCAATCCAGTCGAACGTTTGGATGAGGCCCTGGCCGCTCTGCCGGTCATGGATGCGCACACACATTTGTGTGGACCACATTTAGGCGCCCGGGGCCTGCATGACCTGCTGCTGTATCACATGCTCATCAGCGACCTCTACGCCGCCGGGTGTCCCAGCGGGGCCCGCCTGACGGAGTTTCCCAAGTGGCCGGATCGAGAGGAAGCCCATCGCCGTATCGCTGAGGCCATCCCCTTTGTGCCGCTGATACGCAATACCAGTGGCGCGTGGATGGTGCGCCGGCTGCTGGGTGATCTTTATGGGTGGCACGATCCTGTCACCCTCGACAACTGGCGAAAACTGGACGACCTGGTTCGCGAGCGAGCCGATGATCCCGCTTGGCATCGGCAAGTACTGGCCAAGGCCAATATCCGCCGCGCTTCGGCCGAATATGCCCGCCGTGGCGCCGGCGAAGCGGATGACTGCCTGCAATATTCCCTGGAATGGGGGATGTTCATGCGCTGCCAGTGGGGCGAATATGACACAGCCCTGTACGAACTGGAACGGGCGTGGGGACGGCCGCCCCAAGGAACGGCCCCGATCGGCACCGCCAAGCGGCCGGCGTCCGAAAGGACCATTCGTTCTCTGGATGATACTCATGCCGCCTTGGATCATTACGTTGAATCCATTCCGTATGGCCGGGTGATATCGACGGCCATGCATTTGTCAACGGATATCGATTATTGCTTGCCGGGGTCGGATGAGGTGGTTGCGGCCCTGAAGCAGCGGTCCGTGGCCGGCCCCGCGGAACGCGACATTTACGCGGCGTATATCGCCGAGGAATTTTTCAAGCGGTTGGAACGGCATGGAGACAAGATCGTGTTTCAGTTCAGTTTGGCCGCGGAGCCGTTGCCCTTCGAAACCGGCAGCCGCATTCGGGAGAAGACAATTGCGCAGTTGGCGCAGATTATCGCGCGGCATCCACGCCTGCGCTTTCAGTGTTTCCTGGCCAGCCGCCACGCCAACCAGAGCCTTTGTACGCTGTGCCGGGAACTGCCCAATTTCAGCCTGGCCGGTTATTGGTGGCACAATTTCTTCCCGCAAAGCATTCGTGAGGTATTCGCCGAACGGCTGGATATGCTGCCCCTGAACAAGCACGTGGGCTTCTTCTC
>JAKCCC010000197.1 GCA_021838985.1 Planctomycetota bacterium | reverse complement strand
ACGTTGGATCAGGCCGGCATGCCTAAAAGATATCGCGCCGTTTCCCGATGGGACAAGGGTCTCCGATTCTCTATGATGTTCGATAAGGAGTAAAAGATGGAATTGGATACGATCAAACTATGCTGCGCCAAGTGTGGCTTTACGATTGAACAATATAGCGCCGCCGAACTGACCGAAGTCCCCCGCAAGGCCAAGCGCTATAAATATCTGCTGCAGAAATCGTCGATCTGCCCGGCCTGCCTGGCCTCCGGGCGGCTCAAGGAGGTGCGTGTCACCAGGGAATCCGCCACGGCGCCGCCGCCCGGCGGGCCGCTGCAGCCCTCCACCGCCGCCCCGGTGGCCCACGAGCGGCATCCGGAAGCGCCCACTCCCATGCTGGACGCCCTGGAACGCGGCCGCTGGCCCAGCCATGTCACCGAATTGCGCAAGACCAGATATCCGTTACAAATGTACGAGCAATCCCTGCAGCGCCGCGCCACGCAGTGGGATTACGGTGGGTATGTTTCGCTGCCCGGCGTGGCGGCGGGCGTTCTGGTACGGGCGTCGGCCCGGCCGGAGATCACGAAAGGCTCGAACTTTCTGCGGATCATGGATCCGTGCGGTAATTTTTTCAAGACGGATAAGCTGCGCCGGCTTTGCGAGATTGCCGAAAAGTACGCCTACGGCATGTTGCATTTGTTGAGCACCGGCGGCGACCTGGAGATGCTGGGCATCCCGACCGAAAACCTGCGACCCGCCGTGGCGGAAATTATGGCGCTCGGTTTCGATGTCGGTTCCACCGGTGACGATTATCGCACCAGCGAAGAGTGCATCGGCCCGGCCCAATGCGATCTGGCCCTCTATGACACCCTGGGCTTCCGGGAAGCGTGGTACAAACGCTTCCTGGACGACGTGCAGTACCCGCGCTTTCCGCACAAGGTGAAATGTAAGTTTTCCGGTTGCCCCAACGATTGCGTGCGCGGGGGTCAAAAATCGGACTTCTTTGTCTGCGGCGTGTTTCGCGATTTACCGGTGATCGATCAAAGCCGGGTCAAAACCTGGGTGGAGCAGGGCGGCGATATCACGACGGTGTGCACCCGCTGCCCGGGCGGATGCTTAAGCTTCAATAACGGCGACGGCTTGCGTATCGATGGCGACAGTTGCCTGCGCTGCATGTATTGCATTAACAAGGTTCCCGGCGTGCGGCCCGGCGGCGACCGGGGGGTGGCGATCCTGGTGGGTGGAAAAATGCGCGGCAAATTTGGCCCCATGCTGGGCAAAGTGGTCATGCCATTCATGAAGGCCCAGCCGCCTGATTACAAGGAAGTGTTTGATCTGCTCGAACGCATGACCGAGGTCTACGACGAACATGCCCGCAAAAAGGAGCGCGTCGGCGACTTCCTGTTGCGCATCGGCCTGAGTGAATTTTTACGCTTAGCCGGTGTGCCGGTTTCGGCGCGGGTCGTCAGCCAGCCGCGTATTAATCTCTACTACCATTGGGAACCTGAGGAAATCAAGGACGAGCGCACCGCGCCGCAGGCGGCGATGTCCAGCACGGGCGCCAGCGGAGGATGAAAATGGCGTTAACGCTGAATATATAGCCCCCGATCAAGGAGTCGCCTTTGGAGACCTTGTCGGGGTGGCGCCCCGGTCGCCGATACCGCATTACCGTCGCCGGGGCTGAATATATAGCCCCCGACTTGTCGGGGGTGGCGCCCCCGTCGGCGCCCCAACCCGCCATTTTAAGAGCAGGAGTTTAAACATGCCCGGAATAGGAATACCCCCGTTGCAGGCCAATTTACCGCCCATTGTGCGGCGTAATTACGGCCGATGGATTTCGCACGAACACCCGCGCCCCGGTGTGATCAAACACGACTCGGAAACCGGGGAGTCCTGCTACACGGTGCGCGTGGGCATGCCGCCCAACGCCCGTGTGAGCGCGCCGACCGTGCGTAAACTCTGCGACCTGGCCGACGAATTCACGGAAGGTTACTTCCGTATCACGCAGCGCAACAGCTGTGAGTTCGTCGGTGTGCCGGAAAACCGCATCGACGAACTGATGGCACGCTTGGCGGACCTGGGTTTCCCCGTCGGGGGCACCAATCGGTCCCTGCATAACACGGTGTGTTGCACCGGTTATCTGCACTGCCATCTGGCGGCAACCGATCCCGCCGCGATTATGAAGGCGCTTTCAGATATGCTGCTGAAAGAATATCAAAATGATTGCCTGCCAGCCAAGCTGAAAATTTCCGGCTCGGGCTGCATCAACAATTGCGGCGAGAGTTCCACCGCGGACATCGGCATCATCGGCGTGCACCGTGACTTGCCACCGATTAAGATCGATAAGCTCAAGGGCTGCGAATTGCCACTGGTCATTTCGGTCTGTCCGGTCGGGGCGATTCGCCCCAAAGGTCCGGGGATGATCGAGATTGACGCGAAACGGTGCATTCATTGCCCCGCCTGTTCCGTCGCGTGCGGCGCCCTGGCGCCCATTGGCAGCCCCATGGGCGATGGCGTGGCGGTGGTGGTCGGCGGCAAGGCGGCCAATACCGGGGCCGGCCCGGCGATGGCCAAAGTCGTGGTTCCCTATCTGCCGAACAATCCGCCCTATTGGCCGGAAGTGACCGCGACGGTTCGCAAGATTGTGGATACCTGGTGCGCCCACGCCCGCAAGGACGAGCGCATCGGCGATTGGATCAGCCGCATCGGTTGGGAAAAGTTTTTTGAACGCGCTGATCTGCCGGTTTCGATGAAGATCGTGGATGATTATGACGCCCGGGCCATGGAATACGCCCGGTCGAACGTGCGGTTTAGATGGTAAGGAGGCGGTCCGGCGTTCCGGACCCAGGTGGAGGACCAAAATGGCGCTAGCGGAGCGTATAGAGCCCCCGGTCCGCACGGAGGTGGAATAGTTTAGTCGCCCACGGCGGCCCTCGGCGGATCGAGGAGTCGCCGCTGGAGACCTTGCCGGGGGGCGGGTCCCCAACGATGCCCCAATCCGCGATGTTTAGAACAGCAAAGGAGATCACCATGCCCGCAATCACGCTGGCCGGAAAACAATTTGACGTGGACGAAAACGGGTTCCTGCAGGATCCCGCGCAATGGTCGGACGAGGTGGCCCTCGGTCTGGCTCAAACCGAGGGGATCGAGAAGCTAACCGACGATCATTGGAAGGTCGTTCGCTACTTGCGTGAATACTATATGAAGTTTCACGTGGCCCCGTCCATTCGGATGCTTTGCAAGCAGACTGGCTTCCCGCTGAAACAGATTTATCAGCTGTTTCCCAGCGGCCCGGCCAAGGGCGCCTGCAAGCTTGCGGGCATGCCTAAGCCGACCGGCTGTGTGTAGGGGGCATAGGAGTACCGGGATTTATCTCGGTGAACCGGTGCGAACGTAAGCCAGCACCGGGATTTATCCCGGTGAACCGGCGCGAACGATAAGCCAGCACCGGGATTCATCCCGGTGACTGCGGCGGACAGGCTCCAGGGCACGGATCGAAGCCTGTGGTGGAACTTGGACGCCCCCTGCTCCAATTCGTCCGGCGCGCCGGGATTGAAACCCGGTGCTGATGGTGAAAGGCAACGATGCAATTGTGGCTTTCCCTGCTTTTGTACCTCGCCGCCGCGGTTTTTCTGGTCGGCCTGGGTTGGCGTCTGCTTAACTGGTTGCGCACACCGGTGCCGCTGAAAATTCCGTTGACGCCAGGGCCGGCTGACCGCCGCGGTGTCCTGTGGCGTTTGGGCGGCGAGCTATTCGCCTTCCGCGCCCTTTGGCGCGCCGACCGGTCGCTCTGGACGCCGGCCTGGATATTTCACGTGGCGCTGGTCCTGCTGTTGATCGGGCACTTCGGCGGCCTGGAGACGCCGCGCTTAGCCTGCGCCACACTGGGTGGTATGCAAGAGGCCTTTTGCCGCGTCGCCTGCGATGTGGGGCTGCCTTTTGCCGGGGGCTTAACCGGCATGAGCATGGCTCAGTTTGGTCGTTTTGAGGACATTTCCGGTGGCTTGGTTGGCGCGGTGGCCATAGCGGCTTTGCTTTGGCTGCTCTTGCGGCGGATCTTGGCCGAGCGCGTCCGCAGCATTTCCACTTTCAGCGATTATTTTGCCTTGTTGTTGCTGTTGTTGATCATCGTGACCGGTAACGACATGCGGTTCATGGGCGGCCTGAATATCGAGCAGGCGCGGCAATTTGTGGCCGGCTGGTTGACCCTGCATCCGACCCCAGCGCCGGCCGATCCAGTATTTGCGATGCACATACTGCTGGTATGCGCCTTGTTGATTTATATTCCGTTCAGCAAACTGGTGCACATCGGTGGTGCGGCGCTCTTCAGTCCGACGCTGAATCAGCGCAATAACCCCCGCCAGCGCCGTTATGCAGGTCCCTGGGATAAGACGAATGCAAGCGCCACCGCTTAAACCCAATGCCGCCGCCGGCGCCCACCACCACCGGGCCAACCCGACTTTGTTGGCCGCGCTGGGACTGCCCACCGAAGTTCCGGCGGATTGGCGGGCCAGGGCGCTCAATAAGTTTGACGAGCTGCTCCATACCCGCCGCTCACTGAAGCTGTATCTGGATACTTGCGTGCGCTGTGGCGCCTGCACCGATAAGTGCCCGTTCTTTCTGGGCACGGGTGATCCGAACAATATGCCGGTAGCGCGGGCCGAGCTGCTGCGCAAGGTTTATCGCCGTCATTTCACCGCGGCTGGAAAATTATTTGGCCCGCTGGCCGCGGGCGAGGAATTAACCGACGCGGTTCGGGAGCAGTGGTTCACCTATTTCTACCAATGCACGGAGTGCCGCCGCTGCGCCGTTTTCTGCCCCTTCGGAGTGGATACGGCGGAAATCACCATGGCTGCGCGTGAAATTATGGCCTCCATTGGCATGGCCACCAAGTACGTCAGCGAAGTGGTCGATAAGGCCCATACCATTGGTAACAATATCGGCATTCCCGAAGCCGCCTGGCGTGATACCTGCCGGTTTCTGGAAGAGGAACTCAAGGAGCAAACCGGCGCCGACATCCAACTGCCTGTCAATCAGGCCGGCGCCGAGGTCCTGTTGGTGCCGCCGTCGGCAGAT
>JAKCCC010000196.1 GCA_021838985.1 Planctomycetota bacterium | reverse complement strand
GGATTTTCCAGCTTGAGCCATTTTTATCACGTATTTCGCGGCTATCACGGGATTTCGCCTCTGCGCTATCGTCGCCAACAACACCGCATTATCGGCATGGCGGACTAACCGCCCACGCTGATTTCCACCCGATGCGTATGGCGGTCGTTGACCAGGGGAATGACACCGTCCGGCTTAACTTCGCCGTCGAGTTTCACTTCCGCGCAGCGGCCGCCGCCGCCGCTGAAAAAAATGTGATAGAACGTGTCGTAATAGCGGTAGTGGCATTGAAACGGTCCCCAGGATTTCGGCGCCGCCGGCTCAAACCATAACCGGTCGGCCTGCCGTCGGTATCCCACAAAGGTTTCCACCAACAGGCGATACATCCAGCCCGCGGCGCCGGTATACCAGGTCCAGCCGCCCCGGCCCAGATGTTGCGGTGCCGCGTAAATATCGGCCGCCACCACGTACGGTTCCACACGATAGGTCTCCACGTCCCGCGCCGTGCCGCCGTGGCGCAGTGGATTGATCAGGCAGAACAGCTCCCACGCTTTGTCCACCTGTCCGGCCTGGGCAAAAGCCATGATCGCCCAGAGGGCGGCGTGCGTGTATTGGCCGCCATTTTCGCGCACCCCGGGGGCGTAACCGGCGATATAGCCCGGATCGACGGCGGGGTGGTCAAACGGGGGGTCCAGCAGTTGGATCAGACGCTCCGGGTAGCGCACCAGATGTTGCTCCACGGCGGCCAGTGCCGCCTGGCGGCGCTGCGGAGCACCGGTCGCGCTAAGCACGGCCCAGCTCTGCGGCAGACTGTCGATGCGGCCTTGGTCGCTCTTGGCTGAGCCTAGCGGCGTGCCGTCATCAAAGAACGCCCGCAGGTACCACTGTCCGTCCCAGGCGTGGGTTTCGACGGCCGTTTCCAGTTCCGCGGCGTAACGGAGGCAAAGCTCCCGGGTTTCCGCATCGCCGCGCCGCGCCGCCAGCGGCTCAAATTCCCGCAGCACATAACGCAGAAAGAAGGCCAGCCACACGCTTTCGCCTTGCTCCCGCGGGCCGACCCGGTTGTAGCCGTCGTTCCAGTCGCCGGAACCGATCAGCGGCAGGCCATGGCGCCCCAAGCGCAGACCGTGCTTGATCGCCCGCACGCAGTGTTCATAAAGTGCGGCCGCGGTCGCGCCCCGCCCCGGTCGGTCATAATACGAATCCTCGTGAGGATTAAGCGCCCGCCCCTCCAGAAACGGCACGGACTCCTCCAGGACGCCGGTGTCGTCGGTCAGCTGCACGTAGCGGCACGTCGCCAGCGGCAGCCACAGCGCATCATCCGAGCAGCGCGTCCGCACGCCGCGGCCGCTGGGCGGATGCCACCAATGCTGCACATCGCCTTCCGCAAACTGCCGGCCCGCCGCCCGCAACAGGTGCGCGCGCAGCAAGGCCGGCTCCACCAGGGCCGCGGCCATCGCGTCCTGGACCTGATCCCGGAAACCGAAAGCGCCTCCCGACTGATAAAAGCCGCTGCGCCCATGCCACCGGCAACTGATGGTTTGATAGAGCAGCCAGCCGTTGGCCAGGGCGTTGGCGGCCCCATCCGGTGTTTCCAAGTAAATCGTGCCCAGCGTGTGATTCCAGTATTTCCACACCGCCTCGAGTTCGCGCCGGGCCGCGGCGGGAGAGCCATAACGCGCCCGCAGGTCTTGAATCCGCCGGCGGCTGTCGGCCGCGCCCAGCAGGAACACCACTTCCCGCGCGCCGCCCGGTGGCAGGTCCACCGTGCTGTGCAACGCGGCGCACGGGTCCAGGCCTCCCCCCAGCGTGCCGGAAAGATGCAGCCGGCGCAGGGCGGCCGGGGCTTCCGGTGAGCCGTTGCGCCCTAAAAATTCCACCCGATCTCCGGTGTGGGTGCGCCGGGCTTCGCTGCTGTCGACGAAGGCGATTTGATCGGCGAAATCCGCGCCCCACAGGTTCCGCGCCAAGAGCGCCCCCGTGTTTTCATCCATTTCGGTGACGATATGCATGGCGTTCGGGCCGCGCTGTTCGCCGAGCACCCACTCCCAATAGCCCACGATTGACAGCCGTCGCCGCGCGGAGGAGCGGTTGGTTAGTTTTAGCACGCAGAATTTCACCGGGGCATCGTGCGCCATGTACACCCACAGCTCCGAATGAATCTGCTGCTCGGTGCGCTCAAATACGCTGTACCCGAAACCGTGCCGCGCCAGGCCGGGATTTTGCCCCGGCGCCGGGCGCATGGTCGGCGACCAGAAATAGCCGGTTTGATCGTCGCGGAGGTAGAACGCTTCCCCGGAAACGGCGGTAACGGCATCGTTATACCAGGGGGTCAGGCGGAACTCGTGGGCGTTACCAACCCAGGTGTACATGCCGCCGCTTTCACTGACCACCGTGCCGGCTAAGTCATTGGCGATGACGTTGCACCACGGCGCCGGGGTCAACCGATCGGGCGTAAGGGTCATCACGTATTCACGGCCATCCTGGGTCAAGCCGCCGAACGAGTTAAAATAGCGCAGATCCGGCCGCACCGCCGGCAACCGTGGTGGGCGTTCCTCCAGCGGTCGGGACACCGGCGCTATCCGAGGGATGGCCGCTTCACTTTCCACCGGCGCGGCGCGGATTTGCTCCATCAGCGAACCGCCGGCATCGGAGAGCACCACCGCCGCCGCCGACAGCAACAGCGTGCGGTCTTCGTCGGCGATTTGATCGTAACGGCGGACAAAAATTCCGCCCGGCCGATCCAGCAGCTTGGCTTCCGGCCCCGCCGTGATCAGGCCCAGAATCCGTTCCGGCAGGGCCTGTCGATACACCGACAGATCTTCGGCCCAGATCATCAGATCCACGGCTAGCCCCTTCAGACGCCAATAGGCATGGGCGTCGATAACTTGGCGGACCAGGGAAAGATTGGCGGCATCCGTCAGTCGCAGGAGCACCATCGGCACATCGCCGGAGATGCCAACTCCCCACAGACCGGATTGACCATGCCGATTGCGCAGCAACGCGGAAGCCGGCCCGCGATAACCCGGGCCGCGATATAACAACGCCCCGGCGAGACGGCCGAACCATTGCGCGTCGGCCTCGCGAATGTTCAGTTGGTGCAACAGCACCCGCTGGTGCGACCAGGACAGCTCCAGGACGCGATCGGTCCAGCGGCGATCCAGATAACGCTGCGCCAGCGCCAGGGCGCTTTCCCGGCTCTCCGTCAGGCCCAGGATCACATCAACCAGCACCGTCTGTTCCGGTTCGACGGTAAAACCACGGCGGATGGCCAGTATCGGATCCAGCACCGTTCCCGTGGCGCCGTGCAAGAGACCGGCCTGATCCATGGCTTGCGGGCGTGAAGCATCCCGCCCGCGTCCGAGAAAGGCAGCGCGATCGGTTTGCCAGGAAAAATCGGCGGCCCCGGCGCCGTGCACCGTCGCCAGATGCAACAGCCAGGGTGGTTTTTCGTCGTGGCCGCGCGCCCGGCGCTGTGCCAGCAGTGCCTGCAATTCCGGTAACGCCTCGGTCTGCACGAACAGATGATGAAACGCCGGATGGGCCGCTTCGTCGGCCGGTGGCGTCAGGGCCACCTCGCCATAAGTGGTCAGCTCGACCCGCCGCGGATGGCGGGCGCGATTGGTCAGAGTCAGGCGGCGCAGTTCGATATCGTCTTCGGGTGAGACCACCAGCTGGGTGAAGGTTTCAAGCGCTCCGTCGCGGCGGCGGAACTCCGCCTTGCCTTCGGAAAACGTCGCCGCGTAACTAGGGCCGCGCTGGCGCACCGGCTGGTGCGTGTTCGACCAGTAACGACCCGCCGTGACGTCGTGGATATAGCAAAAGAAGCCCGTGTCGTCGCGCGTGAAATCTTCGCGCCAGCGCAGCAGGGCCAGCCCCCGGCAAACCGAGCGGCCCCCGCCGGCCGCGGTGATGGCGACATGATAACGCCCATTGGACAGCAGATGCGCCTCCGGCCGCGGCGTTTGGGGCGTATCAAAAATCCGCCAACTGGGTTCTTCCGGCGCCAGACGCCGCCGCGCCTCCAGCACTTCCACCGCGTGCGGAAATACCGGATTAACCCGGGGAATTTTTTCCTGCAGCAACAATTCGCCGCAGCGCAGCAGGGGATCGGCCAGAAACCGTCGCTGCATCGGCTGATCCAGCAGATAACCCTCCAGGGCCAGCAGGCTCATACCCTGGTGGTGCGCCATGAACGAGCGCACCGTCACCGCCGTTTCCCCCGGCGGCACGCGGGTGGGCGTGTAATCGACGGCTTCGTAGAAGCCAAACCGGCCCAGTCGGCCCTCCTGCGCCAGACGCTGCAAATTCGCGCAGGCCTCCCGCGGCTTGACCAGCAGCGCCAGCGCGGAGGCGTACGGTGCAATCACGGTGTCCTCACCGAGCCGCCGCTTGAAACCTAGCCCGGGCACGCCAAACGCACGGTATTGATAGTTCATCTGCGCATCGACGGCGTGAAAACCGGATTCGGAAACGCCCCAGGGCAGCCCGCGCCGCCGCATGTATTCAATATTACGATCCACCACGGTCTGGCAGGTCTGATCCAGCAGCGTGTTGGGAAACGTGGGCATGACCAGCAGCGGCATCAGGTATTCGAACATCGATCCACTCCAGGACAAAAGGGCCGTCTGCCCGTCCACCCCGGTGATCTGCCGACCCAGCGCGAACCAGTGTTCCTGCCCTACCCGTCCCAGAATAATCGCCACATAACTGCCCAGCCGGGACTCCGAAGCCAGCAGATCGTAATAGCTGTTGTCCAATCGGTTGGCGCTGACATTGAACCCGATGGCGAAAAGTTTGCGCCCACGGTCGTACAAAAAGTCCACCTCCATCTCCGCAAGCTGACGACAGCGCCCCGCCAGCCTTTCCAGCAGGGCCAGACGCTCCCGGATGCGCGCATCGGCTTGCCGCAAGGCGACTTGCAGCAGGTGCACCCAGGTTGGTGTCGCCCCAGCTTGTGGGAGCGCCGTCTGACTGGTTCGTTGGTCCCCAGCGGGCCGCGGCGGCCGGGCGTCTTCCGGGCGGCTGGCATCCCATTGGGACGCAGCGGATTCGGGCCGCACCTCCACGACCGGT
>JAKCCC010000195.1 GCA_021838985.1 Planctomycetota bacterium | reverse complement strand
GGCCGAGGCCATGCCCGCCGCGGCCGCAGCCCCCAACCCCATCCACGCCTGACCAGTTGCCGCGGCGGCCGTGTAAGCCACGATGCACCCGATCAGCATCAACCCCTCGATGCCGATATCAATCACCCCGGTCAATTCGCCGACCAGCTCACCAATACCGGCCAGCATTAAAGGGGTCGCCGCGCTGAGCGTCTGCCAGCACAGGAATTCGGCCAGTGATTCGTGCTCCAGATTCATGGCGGCGCGCCGTCAATCTCAAAAACCAAAGCTCCAATCCGCCCGGTCAGTTTACGCCGCCAGGCGGCCCTGCGGAGCCGGCCGAGGTCGGTGGGGCAGCGTCCGGCAGGGAAGTTACCCGCAGACGGCGCCGCGCCAAGTAAGCACCCAACAGCAGCATGAAAAGAATCACCAGCGCCTTGACCACATCCGCTACGCCCTGCGGCAAAGCCAGCGTGCTTTCCTGCACCCGCTGGGAGCCGACATCCAACAGGCCAAAGAATATGGCGGCCAGCGCAATCCCCAGCGGATTCAGGCGGCCCAGCAACGCCACCGCAATACCAGCGTAGCCGTAGTCGCCAAACGAGGCCGTCATGAAGTGGGTGACTCCGAGCACCTGGAACACTCCGGCCAGCCCGGCGCAACCGCCCCCGAGGAACATGATGAGAAATTGTCTGGCGCGCACTGGAATGCCCGCCAGGTTCGCCGCAGCGGGATTCAGCCCGGCGGCGAACGTTTCAAACCCCCACGTCGTGTGGGTATTGAACCACCAGAAGCCCACCGCAACCAGAAAAGCGGCGGGAACGCCCCAATGGAAACTTGACAATGGAATCAAGACCCCCAGCCAATCGCGCGCCGGGATCAGTGGGCTTTGCGGCGCCGCGGTCCCAGTGGCCTGGAGCGGTCCGTGCAATAACGCGCGGATCAAATATAACGCCACAAAATTCAGAAGAATGGTGGATAGCACTACCGGAACAGCGCGGTATCGTTCCAGCACACTGGCCAGCAAGGCCCATAGCCCGCCGGCCAGGGCTCCGGCAGCGATCGCCAATGGCATGGCGACCAGCGGCGCGGCCGCGGGAAGCCAGCGCGTGGTCAGACCGACGGCGGTTACGGCTCCGACCAGGAACTGACCTTGAGCGCCAATGTTTAAGACTCCGGCGCGGAAAGTCAGACCCGCGGCCAATCCTGTCAACAGCAGCGGGCAGGCCTCTACCATGCTGCTGGTCAGCGGATAAACGCCTCCGGCCGCACCGCAGGCCCACCGTGTCACGATTGCCACCGGCGAATAGCCGACGACAGCCAGTCCGGTGAGCACCAGCGCCAGGACCAGCGCACAGGCCGCAACGGCTTGGGCCAAAGTCACGATCCAGCCGAATTCGCGGCCGGCGCGCCGGGCTAGAAACCACGCTTGAGATGCGGCCATAACACCTAAACTCCCAACATCAGGCGTCCGATATCATCGCGCGAGGCAGCCGGCCACGCCGTGGCTTGAAGCCGGCCCTGGTACAACACCGACACCCGGTCGCTAATCGATAACAGTTCGTCGAGATCGCTGTGAATCAGCAAAATGGCGGCCCCGGCGTACCGCGCCGCCAGCAGTTGGCGCAGTACAAATTGGGTCGCGCCGACATCCAGCCCCCGGGTTGGATTGACCGCCAGAATCAACGGTGGCGTATCGGCCAATTCCCGGGCCAAAACCACCTTCTGCTGATTGCCGCCGGAAAGCGTACCCACCGGGGCGTTCAGATCGCGGCAGCGAATATCAAAGCGCTCCACCAATTCCGTCGCCCGCTGACGCCAGCGGGCGAACCGGCAAACACCGAGCACGGAGAATGGCCGCCGGCGATAATCTTTCAGCATCAGATTGCTCTGCACCGACAACGTTTCAATCAGGCCTTCCCGACGCCGATCTTCGGGAATGCACGCTCCTGGCCAAACCCGGTGGCGCCAGTGGCCCAACGCCGGATCCAACCACACCTCACCGCTGGTGGGGCGCAGAGCACCCAGGAGGCAGCGCACCAGTAAATCCTGGCCGTGGCCAGCCACCCCGGCGATGCCGTGGATTTCTCCGGCCTGGAGGCTCAGGTTCACGCGCTGCAACGTTTCTCCGCCACGTCGCCCGCCGCCCGCGCAAACCGCCCGCAGCTCCAGGCGCGGCTGCGACGAAAGGCCGGCGCTGGACGCGGCGCGGGTGAGTGGTTCCAGGGGGCGCCCGATCATCTTTTGCGCCATCGCCTCCACGGAAAGTCCTGCCGTGGCGCCGGCGTAAACGGTACGACCGCGGCGCAGAATGAGGACTTGGGTGCAGATTTGACGGACCTCGGCCAACTTGTGGCTGATAAAGATAACGCCCATGCCTTGGTGGGCGAGGGCGCGCAGCGAATCCAACAGATTTTCCGTCTCCTGGGGTGTCAGTACAGCGGTAGGCTCGTCCAGAATCAGCCAACGGCCGCCGGCGCAGAGTGCCTTGATAATTTCCACCCGCTGCTGCTGTCCGACGGTCAACCGTCCCACCGGTTCGGTAAGGTCCAACCTCCAGCCGAGCTGGTCCGCCCAGTGCTGGACCTGTCGCCCCAAACGGCGGCGTGGTATCAGGCCCGGTCCGCGACCAACCGCCAGGGCGATATTTTCAAGGACGCTTAACGTGTCGACCAGCTTAAAGTGCTGATGCACCATCCCCAGCCCCAACCGCCGCGCCACCCGCGGCGAGCGGACCATCACGACCCGGCCATCCACTCGAAGGCTCCCCGCATCCGGATGAAGCAGGCCGAACAGGATGTTCATCAAGGTGGATTTTCCGGCGCCATTTTCGCCCAGAATGCCGCCGATGCTGCCCGGCTCGATGGAGAAGGAAACGCCTTGCAGCGCCGTCACCGCACCGAAGCGTTTGGATAGGTCGAACCATTCCAGCAAATGCTACACCAGATCACACGCTTCGGGCGGCATCCAGTGATTTTCCTGGCCCCGCCATTTGACATTGCAGCCGATGGGATTGGTCAGCGGAACCTGGGGCCGGCGTCCCGCCAGGACGGCTTCGACCGCATCGACCAGCTCATGGGTGGTTTCGCGGCCCGGCTGGCGCGGATGGTCATCCATACGGCCCGTGTATTGCAGGCGGCGCTGCGCATCGAACACGTAGAAGTGCGGCGTGCGCAGAGCGCCGTAGGCCCGGGCCACTTCCTGAGTTTCGTCGCGCAGATAGGGAAACTTAAAGCCCTTTTGCTTCGCCCGTACCTGCATGTTCTCGAAGCTGTCCAGGGGATGCTGATCGGTCTCATTGGAGTTGATGGCCACCAAGGCCACGCCTTTCGGGGCATAATCGCGATGAAAGCGGATGATGCGATCCTCCGAGCCCAGGACATATGGGCAATGATTGCAGGTGAAGACGATCACCAGCACCTTGGCGTCCTTAAAGTCCGCCAGCCGATAGTGCCGCGAATCCGTGCCGGGTAAATTAAAGTCCGGCGCCTGGCTGCCGAGTGTCAACGTAAAAGCCATAATCTTATCTCCTTTAATAAACGAAATTTACCGCAGCCGTATTTTACCATTCCGCAGGCGCTCCGCGGCGTGAGCGACGGCCCGCTGCATGGCGGCGGTAATCACGGTGCCCTCCAGGCGCGGATTGAGCACCGCCACGCACACGCCGTTGGCCATATTTTCGGGCACAACGCCCGGCTTAAAGTTTCCTTGCTGCACCGCGCGCACCAACCGCCGGAAGGCCAGCCCCATATGAATCACTGCGCTGGCCGGGGTGAAAGCCCCGCACGTGGTGTTGTTGTTCTGGTTGCGGTTTGAACCGAACACGTATACCGGCGACTGTTGCCTCGCGCGACTTTCATCCGCTCGGCGCACCGCTTCAAATACGCCGCGGCTGGCCGCGTCCACATTCTGATAAATCACGTCGATACCTTGCTGAATGAACGCCTCCGCCTGGCTGCGGGACAAGGCCGGCTGATCCCAACTGGTATAGGCCTGGGCCACAGTAATGCGGGGGTTGATGCTGCGGGCGCCGGCCACGAAACCACGATAGCACGCTACCACGGAGGGAATGGCCTGGCCGCCGATAAACCCCAGCTTTCCGCTCTTGGTCAGCAGCGCCGCCAGCACTCCGAGCTGATACGATGGCCCAGCCAGATCAAAAGCCAGTGTGGCAATATGGGGCCGGGCCTGATCCGCACCGCAGACCGCGAACTTGGTGGAACCGCCCTCGGCGGCGATTTCTGCGGCCGGCATGAGAAATTCGTAGCCATGGCCGATCACGAGGTTATAATGTTCCATCAGGTAATCGCGCATGACGTTGACGGCCCGGACTGGCGAAACATGTTCGACCGCTGAAACATGCAGGTGCAGTTGTCGGCCTACACGGACAATTGCGGCGCGGCCCTGTTGATTCCACCCGCCGTCGGTGAAAGAACCGGAGCAAATCAGCGCTACTTTGAACGTGGCCCAGGCCGGTCGCACCGTGGCTACCAGCGCGATGAGGGCGGCCACCGCGAGCAGGAGTGCCTCGCGCCGGTGGCGTCGGAAAGGTGCTCGCGTCATCTGCCGTCCTACGTTCGACCCGATCACGTTTTCTCCCGTAGTGGAAAAAACCCTGCTGAATTATTGGCGGCGCCAGTCGGAAAATCCACTGCCACCGAAAAACGGCGGATTTTTAGGTCTGACTATTTTCCTTGTGAGGGTAATGAGGCTGGGCGCCCACGTAACGCGGCCGTCTGGCCTGCCTTCGTGCTTCCAGCGGGCAGGCAAGATGTCGGCGCTACGCCCCCGGCCCGCCGGAAACAATAATCAGGCCCGGATATTTCCCTATCCTCGGCCAGTCCCGCGGTTGCGGCCGAGCACGGCAGGGTGATGCGGCGGTGGCGTGTTGGCTGGGGACCAACCAGTCTCCGAGGCGACTCTTCGACCGGATTATCATCCGGTGCCGGGGCTGCTGTGCAAAGTTGGCGGCCGAGGCGTTTGACGGTAGAATGCCCTATCGCTAAGTAGGAACGCAGAATGAATGCGCTAGTAGTAGGCACGCTCCGCGTGCCGTTAAACCAAACGAAAAAGCCACGGCACGGGGACCGTGTCCACCGG
>JAKCCC010000194.1 GCA_021838985.1 Planctomycetota bacterium | reverse complement strand
GTTGGTTTCTGACATTGCGCAGCCCGTAGGTCTGCCCCTCGAACGCGGTCACCGGGAAGTCGCCGTTGTTGGACTGACTGTACGTGACCATCGACTGGATGATCCCGCGGATATTGGCCATGCAGACGGCCCGGTTGGCCAGTTCCCGGGCCTTGGCCAAGGCCGGCAGTAATATAGATATAAGAATGGCTATTATCGATATCACTACCAGCAGCTCAATCAGGGTAAAACCGGATTTCCCTTTTCGGTGTCCGGTTTTCAGTAAATCGGAACTGATCTCGGTGTAATTCACTGGCTCCGGCGGGCCGAATTCGGCTTGGAGGGCCGGATCGACAGCCAGGGCCACAGCGGCGGCGCCGGACCGAGAGGACACGGGGACCACGCCGACCACAGGGGAAACTGGGGAAGCGTTCATCGGCAGCTCCTGCTAAAGTGGGCGTCGCCTTAGCGACTGTTCCATCCGCGAACGCCGAAGCCTGGATCACACGATCCGATTTCGGGCCTGGCTCCGCTTACGAGGACGGAATACGCAAAAGCCATGCCAAAAGCGCCTTGCGGTTAGTGGATATTTCAATATACAACTGCGCATAAACCAGGGGGCACGAAGAAGTTGAACCGCGAAAGATGCCAAAAATGCGAAAAAATGCAAGAATTTCTTGTCAAAACGACAAGAAAATGGTGCGTTAATATGCCCTTGGCAACTCCCCCCCCCGGCAAGGTCTCCGAAGGCGACTCCTCGATCCGCCTCCGTGCGGACCGGGGGCTATATATGGGGACAACAGGCGACGAGGACATCGGCTCCACATTCCACATTTAGTGGGAGCTGAGTTGCCGAAAAATCGGCAGATTGGGGCATGGCGAGGGCGTCTTTTCAGACTTTCGGCTTCACCTGGCGACCAACCGCAGGCGCTTCATTCGGGATTGGAGCGTGGTTCGCTTCATACGCAAAATCCGGGCGGTCTCGGAAACATTACCGCGGCATCGCTGCAGCGTTTGACGGATCAGGCGACTGCCGCAGAGATGGATGTAATCGTCGAAGGCTACGTCGCTGGGCCCAACTTCGTCCATCGTGCCGGGGTTTTCCACCAGATCGCGGGGGTGAATTCGCGTCGCTTCGCAAAGAATCACCGCCCTCTCCACCGCATTGCGTAACTCGCGGATATTGCCGGACCAGTCCCGCTGTTCCAAAACACGCATCGCTTCCGGGGTAAAACCCGTGACGGACCGGCCATAGGTTTGATTAAACTGTGTCAGAAAGTAGTGGCTTAGCGCCGGGATATCTTCCCGTCTCTCCCGCAAGGGCGGCAATGCCAGCCGCACGACCTGCAGGCGAAAGAACAGGTCTTCCCGAAATTGGCCTTTTTTCACCAACTCGCCCAAATCGCGATTGGAAGCGGCAATAAAGCGACAGCGCACCGGATATTCGCGCTGGCCGCCGACAGGCCGGGCTGCGCGCTGCTCCAACACCCGCAGCAGGATGACTTGGAAGGCTGGTGATACCGAAGCAAGTTCATCCAGAAACAATGTCCCCTCGCCGGCGTGGCGGATCAGGCCTTCATTGTCCCGATCCGCGCCGGTGAACGCGCCTTTGACGTGCCCGAATAATTCGCTGGCCAACAGCGAATCGCTCAAGGCCCCGCAGTTGATGGCCAAGAACGGATGTCGCCGTTGCGGCGAAAGACGGTGAATGCTTTGGGCGATGACCTCTTTGCCGGTGCCGGATTCACCGGTGATTAATACCGGCACGGAGGTGAGTGCAACTTTGGCTACCAATTGGAGGATACGCACCATCGCCGGCGAGCGGCTCTGCAGTTCCAAGGGATGGTTGACCTGGGCCAGTTTTCGGCGAAGTTCGCGATTTTCCAGAACCGTCGAGCGCCAGCGCACGGCCTGGCGCAGGGCGGCCAGCAATTCTTGATTGTACCGCTGTATTTCCGCCCCAGCCTCCGGCCCAGGGGGTTCGACGACATAGTCAAAGGCGCCGTCTTTAATCAGTCGCACAATGGCGGCTGGATGGTTCTGGTGCGTGGAGATGATGACAGGCAGATCGGCATCCAGTTCCAGGATTTTCCGCAAGGTCACATGGGCGGGCATGTAGCCCTCAACTGGAGCATCATCTACAGTGCCATCCACTTTCGGCGATTGGACAAATCCAATGGTGACCGCGACCGGCGCCGGGGAAGCGGTTCGCAGAAAGGCCAGGGCTTCCTGCGGATCACAAATATCCACGACATTCCAATGCCGCTGAAGCTCCGCGAGCGTATCCTGAAAAAACCCGCTGCTAATGAGAATGGTTTCCACGTGCATATCACCCATTTTGCCTAATTATCGGCAGATGCCGCATATTCGTCAATCTTGACCCACCGTGAGCGCGAAAACCGTCGAGTGCTTCGTCACCTTAGCTTTCGGGTATCGCGTCCGGAAGCCGTTCAGCGGACGGCTCGAAGACCGGTGCTGCGGGTTCGGTGGCGACTCTCAGGCGCTTTCGCCAACCAGAAATTTATCACTTAAGAAAGCACTACTTTCCCAAAACAGCAGCACGAGGTTCCACAGTTACTTTTATAAAATTTTCCGTGTCTTCGCGACGGCGTGTTGTAGCGATGACTTCGTCGCGATGGGAATTCGACGCATGGAGGTACCCTGTCTCTGGCACGGCGATTGCACAGCGTAATCCGACAGGGAACGAACTTGGACTCTGCGCCGCAGAGAACGGAACACCATGTGCGACGGCCGCGGGATTGCGATCCACGCGGCTGCGAGTGGGCGCCCGCGGCGAACGGTTGGGGTTAACCCGGTTGAGGAGTAACAACATGAGCGCCGCACTGCGCATTGGCCTGATTGGCCTGGATACGTCCCACGCCGTGGCTTTCACGGAGATATTGAATGGCCGGGCCGCCTTGGCCAACGGAGCACGCGTAACGTGCGCCTTTCCCGGCGGGGCCAAAGACTGGCCCATAAGCTGGTCGCGAATCGAAGGTTTCACGGCCAAGATCAAGGAATTCGGGGTGGAGGTTCTGGCGGACCTCGATGCGGTCGCGAAAAAGAGCGATCTGATCTTCATCACTGAAGTCGACGGGCGCATGCACCGGGATTTCTTCGAGAAGGTCGCGCGCCGGCGCAAGCCCGTTTTCATCGATAAACCTTTTGCGACTTCCAGTCAGGACGCCGAACGGATGCTGGCGCTCGCTGGGCAGGCCGGGATTCCCCTGATGAGTTGCTCCTCCCTGCGTTACGCCGAAGCTTTTGCCAAAGCGCTGGCCGATGACGCCAAGGGGGCGATCGTCGGGGTGGACGTCTTTGGGCCGATGTCGCTGGAGGCCGCGGCGCCGGGGTTGTTCTGGTATGGCGTGCATGGCATTGAAATGGTGGTGCGAGCGATGGGCGCGGGCTGCGGCGCCATTCAGGCGACCAACCGCGAGGACGGCGAGGTCTACACAATGCAATGGAAGGATGGGCATCTGGCCACTTACCGCGGCCTGCGCAAGGCGCACAGTGATTTTGGCGCGGTGATCCATCGTGAAAAAGGATTTCAATTTGTGGACGTGGCTTCGGGAACCAAGCCTTACTACGCGAGCCTGTTGGAAGCGATCTTAAAAACCCTGCCGGCGGGCCGTTCGGATGTGCCACCGGCGGAGATGCTCGAAACCGTACGGATCATGGAAGCCGGCAACAAGGCGCGCCTGACGCCGGGGGCGGCGGTAACGGTTTAAAAGGTGGTAGGGTAAGCTCCCGCTTGCCCTACCTTCACGAATGCGGAAACTATGGCGCCGACTCTACAAGACATATCCGCGATCGATGAAATCATCAGCCAGTCGCTGGCGATTGACGGCGGGCCACCCGCCAATCCGGATGCGGACCGCGATGCGAGCTTGTTTCACTGGCCGATCGTGACGGCGGAGGATGAACAGGCCGTGCTGGCCGTGCTCCGCGCGGGCACGATGTCCAACAACGACATCACAAAACAATTCGAAGCCGAATTCGCCGCCTACCTGGGCGTTCGCCACGCGCTGGGCTACCCGAACGGAACGATGGCGCTGCAGGCGGCGATGTGGGCTATCGGTCTGCAGCGGGGCGATGAGCTGATCTGCCCCAGCCTGACCTACTGGGCCAGTGCTCTGCCGGCATTCGCGCTGGGCGCCACGGTGGTGTTCGCCGATAACGATCCACAGACGTTGTGCCTGGACCCGGCGGACATTGAAAGGCGCATCAGCCGCCGAACCAAGGCAATTATGGTGGTGCACTATTGCGGCCATCCGGCGGATATGGACGCGATTCTTGCCATCGCCCGCCAACACAAACTTAAAGTCATCGAGGATGTCTCACACGCCCACGGCGCACGGTACCGGGGTCGGCCAGTAGGTACGTTCGGCGACGTGGCGGCCATGTCGATGATGGCCGGCAAGAGCTTTCCCATCGGGGAAGGCGGCATGCTGGTAACCGATAACCGGTCCATCTACGAGCGCTCCCTGGCCTTTTCCCATTATGAACGCACCAAACGGGAACTGACCATAGGGGAGCTGAAAGACCTGTGCGCCCCGGACGATAGTCCACTGGGTTTGGCCTTGGGCGGCGTCAAAGGACGGATGAACCAGACGTGCGCCGCGATGGGCCGGGTGCAGCTGAAGCATTATCCGCAGCGGATGGCCGAAATTCAGCGGGCCATGAACCGATTTTGGGATTTGCTTGCGGGCACACCCGGCATTCGACCCCACCGTACTGCGATCGGCTCCGGCAGCACGATGGGGGGCTGGTACAACCCGGTTGGCCACTATGTGCCGGAAGAGTTGGGCGGGCTGCCGGTCGAAAACTTTATTGAAGCGGTCAATGCGGAGGGCGGGCGGACGGGCCGCAGCGTGAACTACCCGCTGCACCTGCATCCCGTATTTAATGAGGCGGACATCTACGGCGATGGCAAGCCAACGCGTATCGCCTTCGCCAACCGCGACGTGCGCCAGCCGCGTGGCGCACTGCCCCATGCCGAGGCGGTAGGGAACCATACCTTCGGCATACCGTGGTTCAAACACGATTGGCCGGAGGCGATTGAACGTTACGCCGCGGCTTATCGCAAGGTGGCGCGCCGATAACCGGCGACCTCG
>JAKCCC010000193.1 GCA_021838985.1 Planctomycetota bacterium | reverse complement strand
CTAAACTACGCCGGCAACCAAAATATATAGCCCCCGCGTCGCAGAGTCGCCTTTGGTGACCTATGCCGGGGGCTATATATTTTGGTTGCGGCGCGGCCGCGCTGGGTTCTCTGTGGTGAAACATTCGGGCTAATGCCCCAGGATGCGACCTAAAAAATTCGGCAACTGTTTGAGGGTGCGACCGATATTTTTCAGCGGTTTGCCGCTTAGATGCACCTTGGGCTTATCCGTCGTGCCGGAGATCGCCAGGGGAATCGGCAGCGTAAGGCCCTGGCCGCTGACGCCCACCTGCACGTTCAACTGGCGGTTCATCGCCACCCACCCCGAAAAATCCATGCCGTACGAAGCCATGAGTACATTCAGGTTCTGGTAGTACAGTTTGCCATGCGCCAGATGAAACGAGGTCTTCCGGATGCCGCTGTCCCGCATTTGCAGGTTCGAGCCGTTGAGCGTGCCGAGCGGCTGCACGAGATTACCAATCAGGCCGTACAGCGGCGAATTGGTGGTCAGATGCGTTATGCTGAAGGTCCCCGCCAGTGTGCCCGTTTGTTGCAGCGCCTGGGATTGCAACGGAATATGCGCGTTCTGAAGCGTCATGTTCAGCACGCCTTCCACCTGCACCTCATGGCTCGGTGTGCCCCAGGTCAAAGGGATAAAACGCAGCAGCGTGCCGCCCAATTTACCATTCAACTGGATATTTTCAGCCACCGGCAGGGGCGCACGCAGGCTGAAAATCGGCACCGGCCGGTTCAGATTCACTTGGCCCGCCAGATTAAGTTGACCCTGATTGGCGGGAATGCTGCTGGGCAACAGGGTCAGGATGCCGCCTTGTTGTTGGAAACGAATGGTCCCCGGCCCCAGCTTAACTCCATCCATCGTTATATTATCGAAGGTAAAATTCGCGGGCGCCAGCGTTAAATTGCGAAACTTTTTAAGCCCGGGGCCTGGGCCCAGCCGGCCGGTAATCGCCAGGTTCATGCGGTGGCGGCCGGCCATGGCCAGCCCCTTCGGCAACAATGGCTGTAACAGACTCTCCAGCCGCGCCAGGTCGTACGCCACCTGCAGGTGAATATTTTCTGGAGCGGCCGGCGTCAGCGAAAGCACGGACCCTTTCGCCAACACCACCTGGTCTGAACCTCCGCCCTGGACGGCGGTTTCCGATACGCTGCAAGTCTGCGTGGCGCTGAAGGTTTGGCGGACCCGGTCCCAGCGCCCTTGCACATTCGCCGCAATATTCGTCGGCGGCAGGGTCAGCGCGGCTTTGGGGCTGGTCAACTGATACTTCTGAACCGTGGTCTGCACGCCGAGATTAATTTGCTTTCCGTGGCTCTGCACTTGGCCGGTGAGATGCAACTGACCCTGCAGTTTTTCTCCGGCTTTCATGACGCCGAACGTGATCAGCAAAGGCTCCAGCCGGAGCAGATTGCTGTTGATTTGGACGGACGGACAGGCCAGAGCCAGCTCCCCGGGCTTGGCTTCGGCTACCGAAACGGCTCGGGGCAGCTGCACGCCCGCCGCCCCGTCAGCGGTCTGCAGGGAAAAATGCTTAAGCGTTGCTTGAAAGGCCCCTGCGGTGCGTGCGGAGCCGGCCAGATCAAGCGTTAATTTCGGTTCCTGAAAACGCGCCGTTGCGGTGGCCAACCCCAGCCGATTCAGCACCAGATGGCATCGGGAAAGGCTCATCTGGCGGGGCGTGGCCGACGCCATAACGCTGGACCCACTGATGGTCCCGCTAAGACGATACCGCCGCAACGCCGGGATATAGGGTGCCAGCAGTCGGCTTAGCGCCGCCAACGAGGCCCGCGCCACATTCAGTTGCACCGCGACGGTGGACAGCGCACCGGTAGGTTTGGTCTGCAGCGCAATGGCTCCATGGGATATGTCCAACTCCGCGGTGCGCAGCGAAAACTTGGCGTGTACCGATTGCAGATGATGGTGCGGAGCGCGAATCGTCCCGCGGCTTTCCAGAAGTACGCGGCTCTGGCGGATCGGCGGGCCTTGGGCGGCGAGCGCCACCGCCAGGTTTTGAAGCGCCACTCGGGTTTGATACGTCAGACGCGAGGCCGACGGCTGCGCCATCGCCAGCGTCAGATGCAGAGCACCGGAAATAGATCGTCCCTGCCCGTTCACCAACGGCGCAGCCTCCGCGTAAAGCCGGGCCAGCGCGGCATCCAGGCGCAACGTGTACGCCGGGGTCGTTCCCGCCCCGGCCGCCAGATGCAGCGCCAGCTGGGTTGAAACCGGCGATGTCGCGCTGGGCTGTGTCGCCTGCTTCAAGTCGCCCTCCCTGATCTTCCAGGCCTTGCCGTTGCGTTGTACACTCACCTGTACCCACACCGGGTTCAGCTGGAATTTTCGCTTCTGGTAAGTTCCTGTCACGTCCGAAAGCGCCAGCTGCACCGCGCCGTTGGATTGAACGCCATGATTATCCAGCCGCCCGGAAAGGAGCAAGGTGCCAGCGGCTAAATTTAGTCCGTGAGCCGCCAATCCCAGCGTCTGTGGGAAATTCGCCGCCGCAAGACCGAGGTTACAACGGGATGAAAACCGCAAGTTTCCGCCGCCCCAATTGGCGCCAGAGTTCCCCATTGCGCGCAGGCTCGAAAGATTGGTTGAACCGCTGGCCAGAAGACGAAACATCGGGCTTTCCAATCCCAGCCGATGTATGTGTAGCTGTTCCCCCTGCCAGGCCACGTCGATCGGCAGCACCAACCGCCCGAATTGGGGCCGATCGGATTTCAACAGCGATCCGTGGCAGGCCAAGCCATCGATTTGCAGTTGCCCCCGGATCGACCCCGCCCCGGCCTGCCGCGCCTCCAAATCGACCGTACCATTCAACACACCGTCCGCCGTCAGCGGCATCTGGCGGCCCGCCAGCAACGTCTGCGGGTAACGCAGATTCAATTGATGGACCTCCAGATGCACGGCGCCGGTGAATCGATTGAAGGGCAATACCCGCCGCTGGTGGAAAATGTTCAGCGTCCCGCGCAGCAAAAGCGACGCCGCGGGATGCACGCCGTGGGTCACGGTCAATCCGATATCCACACCCATCGGTTGGCCGGTGGTGGCGAAGGCAAGACTCCCCCGGGCGTTGGCAATACGCGGCACACGCTCTCCGGCACTATTCCACTGCAACGCCCGCAGGGAAAAATGAACCTGGCCCGCGACCGCTGGCAGTCTGGTGGCGCCCCCAGCCGGTGGCGCGTGGGACAGGGCCGCCGAAGCACGGCCACCCGCGTCCGGACCGAGGGTGAAATTCGCCGCCATTTGTGCCTGTCCTCCCCGGAACTTCATTCCGAAAGGCACTTTCAGATGGTGCGGTAACTGCTGAAACAACCGGGCCAGTTGCGTGTCAGCTCGGATTTGCAATTTGGCCTGGGCAGCTCCAGCGGGACGATGCTGCAGCACCCTCTGAAGTGCCGCGATATCGCCCGCGCCGTGGACGCTAACCGTCCCTAAACCGCTGTTCACCGCAAAGGATGAAACCAGGAATCGTCCCGCGTTCCAGGACACATTCAGCGGAATGTTGACCTTGCCGAAATGCGGCGTATCCCCATGTAGCATCGGTCCGCCGAGAACCAATCCCTGCACCGTCACCTGGCCCTGGATGCTGCCGGCGGACACCGGGCCGCTTACCGCAGGCGGCATTCCCCGCACGACAGCGCGGGTACGTCTGCCGCCGGTCTTGGTCAGGACCAGGTGCATACTTAACATCCCCTGCAGGCGCAGACGCCGGCCCAGCGACGCTAAAATCGTATCCACCGCCCCTAAATCGAAATGGCGCACGTGAAGGCGTAGGTGCCCCGCCATTTCCGCCGGCGGCAGTAAACGCCGTTGCCGGAAAATCGTCAGGTCAGCACTGGCGCGAACCCGGGTTGGCGCCTCTTTTGCCACCTGTACTTGGCTTTTGAACAGCAGCCGCACCGGTTCCCCAGCGGTATTGAACACGGTAGAGAGGTTAAGATTTCGAGCCTGCAGTGTCGGCACCCCCGGCCCGGACCAGGAAAGCCGCTTTATTTGGCAATCCAATCCCACGGCCAAAGGCGGCAGTAATTGCGGCTGCGTGGCCACGGTGGAACGTGGCTCGGGCTTCGCCGCGGGCGCTGCCGGAGCGCCAGGGGTCGCCGCCCGGCTGGCGAGCGCCATCGCCAGATTTAGCTGGCCCGCCTTGGAGGCGGTCAGACGCACTCGGCGAACCGCGATGGTGATGGTTCCAAGCTGCGCGTGATTGGTCAGCACCCGCCACAGACTCAGGTGGGTAGTGACATTCATGCCGTCGAGCACCACCGCCCCATTCGGGTCTCGGAGCGTCAGATCACCGACCTGAGCCGGCGCGAACCATCCCAACGAAAGCTCGCCGATTGAGGCCTTGCCGCGGATGCGCGAATTTATTTGCGACTCGATCAGCCGCACGCCTGGCCCGGTGCACAGCAGGCTCGGTAAGGCCAGGACCAGCAGGATAATCACGGCGGCGACAATCAGCAGTCCCCACACCCAGCGCCGCCGACGCCGTTGAGGGCCCCGCGGCGCCGGGGGTTGAACCGTCGCGCCGCTCCAAACATTGTGTTCCACCATTGTCCAGGTTCCTAACGCTCGCTTCGAGCCAATATATCCATTATATTGGACAGGCCTATGATCTTCGATCATGCCATGTTTGCGGCCCCCGCCCATGCGCCTTACCGCCCCACTTTTGACTTGGCCGCGGTCATTGCCGGCCGCAGCCGCCTCACGGACGCGCAATTCCTGGAGCTATACGCCCAAGCCGACCTGCTTTCTCTTGGCCATTGGGCCGGCGCTGTGGGCCAACGGCTTCATCCCGAAGATTATCGCACCTACGTGATCGACCGCAACATTAACTACACGAACCTTTGCACCGCGCGTTGCACCTTCTGCGCCTTTAAACGCAATGATCCCACCGCCGCCGACGCCTATACTCTCTCCTCTGAGCAGATTTATGCGAAAATCGCGGAATTGGTCAAGCTCGGCGGCACCCAGATTTTGATGCAGGGGGGGATGAACCCAGCCCTGCCCATCGAATATTATGAAGAGCTGTTACGCGGCATTCGTGAAAAGTTCCCCGGCCTGCATATCCATGCCTTTA
>JAKCCC010000192.1 GCA_021838985.1 Planctomycetota bacterium | reverse complement strand
ATCTGTCCTGGACACTGAATACGGCCTGGCCGGGACCGGCGTTCATCGGCTGGCCGCAAAGGATGTCGCCATTGCGCAAGATGAGTTGCCACGGGGCGGCAGTGGGTGGGGCCGCAGGCGACGTGGTCATTTGCAATACGTCCGCCCAGGCGATGCTGCGGCTTTGTCCGGCACGGTCACGCAGCGTTAACCTTCCCTGGGGTGAGGAGCCCACCACCGTCAGATTGTGCCAGCGTATGAATCGGCCAGCGGCAGTAAGCCGGGCGATGGTAACAGTCCAATACCGCGCCGGATGCGCCACGGCCGGGCGCAGCGGGAGAGCGAGTGCACAGAGGACATAAACGGTGTGCCTCGCCCGGCCTGGCCAGCGGCGCTGGGCCACAATTTCCGTGTTTCTTCGCGCCGCGCAACGATTTTTGAACGAGACGAAAGCCCGAGTTCTCTGGCGGATACACCAGTCCCGGCAAGGTCTCCAAAGGCGACTCCACGATCCACCGTGGCCAAACCGCCTCCGTGCGGACCGGGGGCTAACTATTTTGGTTGCGGCAACGCCGCGCTGGGTTGCCGACGGATGGTTTCGTCCAGAGTTGGACATGGCTGGCTCCGGGCTATTTCTGGAGGATGGGCAACAGGCGATCCGGAATCTGCAGAATAATCAGGGCCATGGCGGTTCCATAGCCGGGTCCTTCGCTGCTCGGCCAGCTTCCGCCAGCCTGTTGACGCCGCAATAAATCGCGGCATAGGGCGGGCCACCATTGCGCCCAGTATTTGCCGCCGGCAAGGAACATGGCCTGGGTACCGTAATAGTTACCGTAGAAATAATGCCCCTGGTTGTTGGCCTGGGTTCCGGGGAGGCATTGCTGCAGGTAAGCCACCCCATTATCGATGGCGCGGCCGTGGTACACCCCGGCGTAAAACAGCAGGGCCACGCCGGCCGCGGAACGGGGAAAGGCCGAGCCGCGGGCATTGAGCATGTAACTAAAGCCGCCGTCCGGATCCTGCAATTCCCGGACGAACCGGATCGCTTTTTGGATGGTGCTACGGGGCGCCGCAATGCCGGCCTCGCGAGCGGCGCGCAACGCCATGACCTGGCAGATGGTCACGGAAATATCCGCATCCATGGGCACGGGCTGATAGCGCCAACCGCCCTGATTATTCTGGGTTTGGACAATCAGGCGAACCGCGCGTTGCAGCTTCTCTTGCAACCCCGCCGCAGGTGATTCTCCATCTATTTCAGCGAGAAACAGAGTGGCAAAACCCTGGCCGTACATGGGCACAGGGGCGTCGGGCGTGGCGATCAGCCCAGAATGTTGGCACTGGCTTAACAGATAGCGCAATACCCGCTGGACCTGGCGGGCATAGGGACCCTGTCCGGGCAAATTACCCCCGGCTAGTAACGCGATGCCGCCTAAGGCGCTGATCGCGACGTTGTTCGGGCCGGGCGCAAAGGATCCATCCGCGGCCTGGTGCCGGACCAGCCAATGCAAGCCCTTATGGACCGCCTGCCGCACCGCGGGGGTAATTTCAGCTCGAAGGCTGCTGCGCTGGCCAAATTGCACCTGGGGTGCAGCTGCGGCCGCGTTGCAGTGGCCGGCCAGCAGCCCGCCGAGAATACCGAGAACCCAGCATGGCCGAGCCGCAACCAAGATGCATAGCCCCCGGTCCGCACGGAGGCGGTTTGGCCACGGTGGATCGTGGAGTCGCTTTTGGAGATCTTGCCGGGAGTGATATATCCGCCAGAAAACGCGGGCTTTCGTCTCGCTTAAAAATCGTCGCACGGTGTGAAGCAACACAGCGATTGTGATCCAGACAGTCCGCATCCAAGCTATTATGCCGCGCGGTGGCGGAAACGCGAAGCTGACCCGCGCTGACACGTCCCTGCTTGCCCTTGCGCCTTCGTCCTTTCGTAAGCGTTTGACTGCCGACGGGGTCGTCAACTAGCATAACGCGCGTAGAACGTGTGTCCGGCGTACGGCAACGCTTTGGCAAGATGATGACCACCCCAACCCCAAAAGTGAAAACACCCTCTTTACCTGACAGGGACCACCTGCGCCGCCAGGCCACGGCCGCACTGGGCGCCGCGGGTGAAGCCGCGACGGACCGACCGGAACGGGTCCCTGCGGCGGTCCCATCCCAGACGGAAGCCGCCCCGACCGTTGAGCCGCTGGCGATTATCTCCGATATTCATGCCAATCTTGAAGCCCTCAGCGCGACGTTGCAGGAAATACGCCGCCGCCAGATCACCCGGATCTGCTGTCTCGGAGATGTGATCGGGTACGGTCCCAATCCGCGCGAGTGCCTTGATCTGGTGCTGGAATCATGCGAGTTCACCCTCATGGGCAACCATGATTTCGCCATTTTCTACGAACCCTGCAATTTCAATACGGCCGCCGAAAATGCCGCCTACTGGACCCGCAGCCAATTAGAAACGGACCCCGATCGCCCGCGCCGCAACCGCCGTTGGCGTTATCTGGGCACTATGCCAATCCGCATGGTCGACGGTCGCTTTCTGGCGGTGCATGGTTCCCCCCGGCGGCCCATCAACGAATATATCTTTCCCGACGACGCCTACTCCGCCGTCCAGAAACTGGAAGCGATATTCGAGCGCTTCGAGCACCTCTGTTTCGTCGGCCACACGCATGTGCCAGGTGTTTTTGTGCCGCAACCTGATTTTTATCCGCCCGAAGATCTCCAGCACGAATACCGCATCACGCCGGATGAAAAGGCGATCATTAACGTGGGCTCCGTGGGTCAGCCGCGGGATCGGAATCCCCGCGCCAGTTTCGCGATCTTACATCCTCAACGGGTGGAATTCGTCCGCGTGGATTACGACGTCAACACCACCGTGGAGAAAGTTCGTTCCATCGATGCGCTGGACAATTTTCTCGGCCAGCGTCTGCTGGAAGGAACCTGATCCGTGAATTGGAAGCGCCTGGTCAATTTCCTGCTTTTGTTCATCGTCCTGTTGGTGGTGATGAACATAGTGTTACCGCGTTTTTTTCCCGCGCCGATCAAGCCCGCAGGGCAAGCGGGCGGCGCGGCTAAGGCGGCGGCCGGGCCGGTCCAACAAACCATCTCCGCCGCCAAACAGATCGTCACCCTCGGCTCCGCGGTGCGCGGCCGGCCGTACCATCTGGCGCTGCGGGTCAGCACGGTTTCGGCTGGACTGGAAAGCGTGGAGCTTAACGCCGCCCGCTATCGCCAGCATCTGAATTCCCAGCAGCCGCTGGTGCTGATGCGGGTGCGGCGCGGTTATCCCCTGGCCTTCTCCACCGGCCAGGTCATCGTCAACGGGCAGGTCTATCCGATCAGCCAGATGGTCTGGACGCTGCTGCGTGCCACGCCCACGGTGGCGACTTTCGCCTTCCAATTGGCCGATGTCGATAACCGCCCGCTGGTGCGGTTGAAAAAAATATTTCGCATCAATCCCCGAACCTACAATGTCTACATCAGCCAGCGGATACGAAATCTTAGCGCCCATCCCCTGACCGTGCAGGTGGATATGCTCGGGCCGGTCAACCTGCCCCAAGATGATCGCAGTTATGATTTTCGAACGTTCCAATGCGCCGGCTATCGCGCCGCGAGCCGCTATCTGGATACCAGCAACTTTCCGGAGGTGTATCAAGAAAAGATGCTCGGAGCGGATACTGCGCCGGTGCATCTTGGTTCGTTTCAAGGACCTAATCGGTTATTGTGGATTGCCGCATCGAACCGCTTCTTCACCGCCATTATGCGACCGCTGCCGGTGGCGCCGGTCCAGTATGACTTATTGGATAATGGACAAAGAATTCCTCGCCTGGCGGACCTGCAAACCGCCGAGGTGCGGCGAATGGGTCCCGCCGCCGACCAGGCGGATCCGCGGGGTGTGTGCGCGGTGGTCTTGCGGTCGGCACCGCTGATCCTGCCGGCGCATGGGGCCGCCGCGATTCCGCTGACGGTTTATTTTGGCCCCAAAAAACGCTCCTTGCTGGCCGGATCATCCTCCGCGGCCGCTGGTTCGTCCGCCTACGAGTACAACCTATACCACTATCTGGCCGTCATTCAGTTCAATCAGGGAAGCTGGTGCGCCTTCTTGACTTTTTCCTGGCTGGCCTTGGGGTTGATGAAACTGCTCACGGTACTTAACGCCCTGGTACACAACTATGGCGTGGCGATCATGATCCTGGTGATCGTGGTGCGGCTGTTGTTGCATCCGCTAACCCGTTACAGCCAGGTCAGCATGATCACCGTGCAGCGCAAAATGGCGGCGATACAGCCGGAAATGGAACGCATTCGCAAGAAGTACGCCAAAGACAAAAAGCGCCAGCAGCTCGAGCTGATGCGCCTTTATAAAGAACGTCACATCAACCCCGCCGCCGGCGTGCTCGGCTGCCTGCCCATGCTCCTGCAGATGCCGATCTGGATTGCCCTTTATTCCGGGCTGCAGGTTGACATTGACTTACGCCATGCGGGATTTATTCCCGGCTGGATCACCGACCTGTCCAGCCCGGATACCCTGATGACGTTTCACACGCCGTTTCACGTTTGGGTGTTCGGCTATGTCTGGCATGGCCAGGACTTTCTGGCCCTTAATTTATTGCCGATCTTACTGGGGATCGCCTTTTTCTTTCAGATGCGCTACCAGATGAAACTGACTCCCGCGGCGGCGGATCCCCAGCAGCGCCAGGCCCAGAAAATTTCCCAGTTTTCCGTTTTTTTGTTCCCCGTGTTCCTGTACAACGTTCCCTCCGGTCTGAACCTGTATATCTGTGCCAGCACCCTGGCCGGCTTGATCGATACCTGGCGGATCCGGCGGCATCTGGAACGCATCGCGCCAGCACTCAACGCCGCTTCCACGGCCGAGCCGAAGAAGCGAAAATAGGCTTGGAATCTATCTCAAAACATCGCGGCAGTCGCGTTGGCCCGGCCAGGTTTGAAAGATACTCAACGCGGCCTCTGAGGATCCGTTCTTGTGGTGCGGGTCTCCAGACCTGCCGCCTTTTCGTTGATACTAACCTAACTTCCCCCTAGTTTTTCAAAAAAGCCTGAAAAAGCGTGGTTGTAGGTAAAAATGTAGCAAGTACTATTTCGATATAATATAGGTCAAGTGTGCTTGCATTGCA
>JAKCCC010000191.1 GCA_021838985.1 Planctomycetota bacterium | reverse complement strand
TTCGCCTGCGCCTGCGGCGACAAGCACGGTGACAAGAAGGGACACTTGCACGCCGGGGTGGGTTTGAATTTTCAGCTAACGGTCGTGATTCCGGTGACCGTGGCGGTGCTGATCCTCAGCGGCATTCTATACCAGTACCCGACGGAAGTGCCGGTGGCGGAAGGCTTGGGGCTGTTGGCGGCGATTATCGCGGGCGGGCCGATCTTCTGGGCGGCGGTAAAAGGCCTGGCCCAGGGGCGAACCAACGTCAACGAACTGGTGGCCTTGAGCATCATCGGCGCGGTGGCGATGGGGGTGTTTATTGAGGCGGGCCTGGTGGCGTTGATCCTGCAGATCGGCGCTGCGATTGAGCAGGTGGCCGCGGAAAGTGCCCGAAACGCCGTGTTGGCGCTGCAGAACCTGGCCCCAGTGCACGCCCGCGTGCGCCGCGGCGGTCGCGACATGATGATTGGCGCGGAAGAAGTGCGGGTTGGGGATACGCTGGTGATCCGGCCGGGCGAGCGCATTGCCGGCGATGGGGAAGTGCTCAGCGGCGCGACCACCGTGGATGAATCAATGGTCAGCGGGGAGTCGCTGCCGGCGGACAAAGGGCCGGGGGCGGTGGTGTTGAGCGGCAGCATGAACCTGACCGGTTCGGCGGAAGTGCGGGTCACGCGGGTGGGCGAACATTCCGCCCTCGGCCAGACCATCGAGCTGGTGCGGCGGGCGCAACAGTATCAGCCGCGGATCATTCGGGCGGCCGACAAGTTCTTCTCCTATTACACGCCGGTGATACTGGTGTTATCGGTGGTGGCGTGGTGGGTGAGCGGCTCAGCGCAGAACATGATAACGATGTGGGTGGTGGGATGCCCGTGTGCGATGCTGCTGGCCTCGCCGCTGGCGATTGTGGTGGCGCTGGCCCGGGCCAGCCGCAGCGGAATTCAGGTGAAGGCCGGGCCGTTCGTGGAAGCATCGGTGAATCTGGATACGGTGGTGTTTGACAAAACCGGCACGCTGACCACAGGCAAGTTTGTGGTGCAGAGCGTACGGCCGATGCCGGGGATTTCGCCCGAGCAGCTGTTGCGTCTGGCGGCGACGGTGGAAAATCGCAGTCCCCACCCCTTGGCGCAGGCGATTCTGGCGCACGCCCGCCAGCAAAACCTGGCTTTTGACGAAACGGCGGATGTGAAGGTGCTGGAAGGGCTGGGGGTGGAGACGACCGTCGGGGGGCGCGTGATCCGGGCCGGCTCGGTAAAAATGCTTCCACCCGAGATGGTGACCGCGGCGGCGGCGCTGGAGGCGGCGGAATCCGAACTGCCGCTGGTGCCGGTGTATGTGATGTATGGAGGGGAACTGCTTGGGGCCATCGCACTGACCGATGAAATTCGGCCGGAGGCGCGGCGCACGGTTAAGCGGCTGCGGAATCTGGGCGTGAAGCGCATTGTGATGATGACCGGGGATCGCCGGAAAACCGCACAATTGGTCGGGCGGGCGGTGGGGTGCGACGATGTATACGCGGAGCTTCTACCGGGTCAAAAAGAGGAACTGATCCGCCAGTTGCAGCGTGGGGAACACGGCGTGGCCATGGTCGGCGATGGCATCAATGACGCGCCCTCGCTGGCGGCTTCGACGGTGGGTATTGCGCTGGGGATACACGGCACGGATGTGGCGATGGATGCCGCCGACGCCATTTTGCTGAAAGATGATCTGACCCGCGTTCCGCTGCTGATCTATCTGGCCCGGCAGACCCGCACCGCGATTTTTCAGAACCTGTTCTTTGCCCTGGTGTTCGCGGGTTTCGCGGAAGCGGCGGCGGCTTTCGGCTTGTTTAACCTGGTGGTGGCGGCCCTGGTGCATATGGGCGCGGTGGTGGTGATCGCGGTGAACTCCGTGCGGCTGGCGGGCAACGTGGGAGTAAACGCCAAGCCCCTGCCGGCTTCCCGGCATGCCGGGACTGTGGCGCCGGCCCCGGGGCGGTTGCAGCCGGCGTGAAGCCGGGGGCAAGGAGCGAGCCGTTAGATGTTAGAAGTCACGGAAACCAGAGGCCAAAAACTGAAAACATGGGAACTATAAAGTGAAACGCGCTGAAACCATCGCCCTATGGGTCACGGCGGGCTTGCTGCTGATCACGGCGATTCTCGGCATCGCGGTGGCCAAGTACGGTGCGGTCTGTTTGTGGGCCGGCGCTCTGGCCGCGGCAGCCCAGACGATTCTGGCGGCGCTGGTGTGGTGGGGCTTGCGCCTGGCCCGCCAGCAGGTGGCGCTGATCGACGAAGCCCAGGCGGCCGCGCGGTTTACACCGCTGGCTCCGCTGGGCACGTTTCATATGAGCTACGCGGACGATACCGCGCCGGTGGCGCCAGCGCCGGCGCCGGTGGAGCCGGATGAAATCACCAGCTTGGATACGGGTTTTCAACGGGTGATTATCGCGCTGTGCGCGCTGGGCCTTTTCGTCCTGGCCGCGGTGATCGGCTGGCTGGTTTATCGTGATTTCACGTCCATCGCTCCAGGTCAGACGATCGTGGTCTCGCCGACGCCAATTGATCCGGGGGCGGTGGTGGCGGCCGGCGGCGCCATGTTGTTGTATCTGCTGATGATTCCCCTTACCCGCGTGACGGCGGAGACGGAGGGGTATGGCGAGGCGGCCAATGGACTGGTGCTGCTGGGATTTCCGGGCAGCGTGGTCCTGTTCGGGGCGGTCCTGGCGGCCTGGATGGGCGTGGCCTACGCCAGCCAGAGCGCCGCGATCGTGATCGGTGTGGTTTTAGCGCTGCAGGCGTTGGAGTTGGGCCTCAACGCGTTGCGGAACTACGGCACGATTGAAGAGCTGGAACAGGCCGGCGTGGATCTGCAGCAGTTGCCGCTGGTGCCGTTGTTGACCAGCGGCTGGATTGTCGGGATTCGGGTGCTGCTGGCCGAAAGCGTCGGCATGAGCCGCAGCACGATGAGCTGGTCGGGGGTGCTGGCCCGCCTGCTGCCGCGGGTGATCATCGCGGGTCTGCTGATATTGCTGGGGATCAGCACGCTGCACGTGGTGCCGACCGGCGATGTGGGAATCCGGGAGCATTTCGGCGTGACGACGGCGCGCGATCTGGAGCATCCGCTGGCGGCCGGGTTGCACGTGATGTGGCCGTGGCCGATTGACCGGCTCAGCTATGTTCCCACGGAGCGCATGCACTCCACGGTGGTCAGCACCGAAGTGAAACACCAGGCCAATCTCGGCCCGAATGCCTTTTCGTTCTGGTCGGAGCATCAAACCAACCCGGATCACGAGTTTTTAACCGGCGATATCACCGGACAGGGCACGTCTTCATCGCAACTGCTCGACGGGATCATGGACATCTGGTGGCGGGTTTCCAACGCGGGGGATTTTTTTCATAACGTTTCCAGCCGCGCCGTGGTGGTGTATGGGGGCAGCGCCGGCACCGGGACTAAGGCCCGCCTAAGCCCCATGGACAAGGCCCTGGTGCACCAGGTGGCGCTGTATGCGGTGACGCGGGTTTTCGCGCGGCACGCCCTGGGGCAAATCATGGAAACGCAAACCGGCGACGTGGCGGCGCAATGCCGGCGGTTCATTCAGCGGCAATTGAACGCCATGCACGCCGGTATCCAAATCCTGGGTTTTGACATCAAAGACATCCATCCGCCCGTGGGCGAGGGGGTACGCTATACCGCCCAGGGCAGGATGTATGGGCCGGCCCGGGCTTTTGAAAATGTCGTCAGCGCCCGTGAACAGAAGCAACGGCTCATCGCCAGCGCCCAGCAGTCCGCGTTTTCCGACGAGCAACGCGCGGACGGCTATGCCACCGCGGCGATTCTGATGGCTCAGGCGCACGCGGTGTGGGTGACCAACTTGCAACGGGGGCAGGCGCAATCGTTGCGGGAACGGTCGGATGCCTTTGTGAAAGGGCGGCAGGCCGCCATGGCCTGGGAATTTTACCGGGCGCTGGGGCACGTGTTTGATGCGGTCAACAAGGTGGTGTTGGGACCGGGAGTTAAGCCGCCGGAGATTTGGCAGTTCAGCCGCCGGCGACGGGGATCGGTGCCGCCGCCCTTGCGCGGCGGCACCAGTGGGGGCGTAGGCGGCAGCGCTCCGCAGTAGTTTTTGAGGATTTCCATCCATGCGCAGCAAAATGATCATCGCCGGCCTGCTGGTGGGGGTGGTGGCGATTCTGTTTCTGGAATTGTGCACCTTTGTGGCAAAACCCTATCAGACGGTGTTGCTGAACCGGTTCGGGAAAATCATCGCCAAGCCGACGCGTATCGCCTACAACTGGTATTTATGCTGGCCGACCGACGGGATTATCCGGCTGGATAATCGTCTGCACCTATACCAGAGCGCCAACCGCGAAGTGACCACCCGAGCGGGTGAGCCGATCGCCATCCGCAGCTTCGCGCTGTGGCACATCGTTAATCCCGTCCTGTATTACCAGCGTCTGCCCGGGGGGACGCCGGAAGTGCAGCGCTACCTGGAACAAAAGATCGACGGGACGGTGTTGAAGGTGATGGGCCAGTACACGCTGGATCAGATGTTTAACGTGGACGCCGCCAAGATTAAGATGCGGCAGGCGGAACAGCAGGTAAAAGCAGCGGTCGACCGGCAAATGGAGCCGCTGGGGCTGCAGGTGGTGCAGGTCGGATTTTCGCGGATGACGTTTCCGCCGAGCGTGGCGTTGCAGGTTTACGATCGGATGAGCGCGGAACGGGAAAAGATCGCCAGCCGGTATTTAAGCGAGGGTCAAAGCCAGGCCCAGGCCATTGTTGCGCAGGGGGAGGAGCAGGCGGCGGAAATTCGCAGCAAGGCGGAGGAGACCGCGGCGGCGATTCGCGGTCAGGGCGACGCGGAGGCCTACGCGATTCTGAACCAGGCCCAGCGCACCAAGCAGGCGCGGGCGTTCTATCGATTCTGGAAATCGCTGCAATTGTTTAAGAATTCCATGGGTCGATCCACGTATTGGGTGCTGACCCCGGAAAATCCGGTCACCGCTCCCCTGTTTGATCAGTGGCGGAAGTTAGAGTTGGGCGGCCTTCCCGCCACGGCCGGCGCGGCGCCGGCGGGGGCGGTAACGGATGCTCCGCGGGCCACCGCGCCGGTGGCGCGACCTACGCCAGGGAAGCCTTGA
>JAKCCC010000190.1 GCA_021838985.1 Planctomycetota bacterium | reverse complement strand
GGCGCAGCGGAAAATCGCCGCACGCCGGCTTTTACACGATGGCCAGCGCTTCCTGGCCTTGTTGGATCATCCGCCCTCCGGAATCTCCGCATCCGCTCTGCGCCGGGCGAAAGCCGAGCGCCTGCGGGTCCTGCTGGTGCAAGCTGGCGCCGCGCTGAACCCGCTGCGCGATCCAGTTGCGGCGGGCAAAATGTTAGATCAACTCACCCGGCGTCCCGCTACGCTTTCACCGCGGCTGAAAGGGATTCTGCTGCGTTATCGCATTCGCCAATACGAACTTTCCGGCCAAAGCCAAAAGATTATTCCGCTGATCCGCCAATATGCGGGTGGCGCCTCTCGTCAGGCCGAGGCCATCATCATGGGCTTGATCGGTCAGTATGACCGGGAAAGCCGCAAGGCTCGCCGCGGAAATCCACGGCAGGCCCAGCGCCTCGCCGCGGAGGCGGCGGATTTGCTGGGTGAATTGATCGTCCAACTGCAACACCAGCCCGGTCCCCACGCCAACCCAATCTATGCCTATCGCCAACTGCGCGCCGCGGAGCTGATCCGCGCGGGGCGGGGCCGCAAAGCCCTCACCCTCTATACGCGATTGGAGCACGAACATCCACCCGATCTGCGGAATTTTTTGGGAGCCGCGCGGGCTGATTTCGCCTTGGGTGACTATCGGCACGCGCGCTGGCTTTATGTGAAAATAATCCCCCATTTGCGGGCCGGATCCGCATCGTTCTGGTCGGCCTATCTGTATCTGATCCGGTGCAATCAGAAACTCGGCAAACCTCCCGCCGATTCCCGCCGCCAGTTGCGGGCCTTGCTTGCTATTTATGGATCCGCCATCGGCGGAAACCATTATCACCAATCCTTTCAGCGCCTGCTGCAGCGGTATAATGTCAGCGGATGATTATCATTGATGCCTATAACTGCCTCCATGCCGCCGCCGCCCTGCGCGGCCCCGTGACGGGCCTGTCCCTGCGCCAGCTCTGCCGTGTTCTGAGCGATTGGCCGGGACGGGTGGTGCTGGCGATCGACGGCTCTCCGAAGCCCGATGAGCCGGGCGAAAACGAATTTCCCTCCCTGACCCTGCGCTATTCCGGGCGCGCGGCCAAGGCCGACGATGTGATCGCCCGCCTGCTCGTGGAATCCACCGGCCCCCGTGACATCACGGTGGTCAGCGACGACCGGGCTGTGGCCGCCAATGCTCGTCGCGCCGGCGCCCATGCTGTATCCTGTGCGAATTTCTTGAACGATTTAGCCCAGTCGCGGGGGCGCCTCGCCGGGCGGCCTGCGGAACCGGAGGAAAAATCGCACGGCCTGGCCAGTCCCGGTTTAACCGAGGCCTGGCTGAAGGAATTTGGCTTGGCTCCGTCGGAGCCTTCGTAGGCGGGATCATCGCCCATGGAACAGTGGTACCAACGCGTCATCAGCGGCGAGGACGCCGGCCTGGTGCCGGCGCTCTGCCGCGGGGGCCTGGCCGTGGCCTCATGGTTCTTTGGCGCTGCGGTCGCGCTGCGCGGTTACGCCTATGACCGGCGCTGGCGCCCCAGCGTTCACTTGGGGGTGCCGGTCATATCAGTAGGCAACCTGACCACCGGCGGTACCGGTAAAACTCCCACGGTCATCATGATCGCGCGCCAGCTCCAGGAGTTGGGACGCCGTCCTGCCGTGCTGACCCGCGGCTATCGGGCGCCGGCCGGTGGTTTGCCCGATGAGGTCATGGTCATCCAGGAGGAATGCCCCGGTGTGCCGGTGGTGATCAACCCCGACCGCGTGGCGGGCGGGCGGGAAGCCCTGACGCGGCATCAGGCCGATGTGCTGCTGCTGGATGACGGTTATCAGCATCGGCGACTCGCCCGCGACATGAACATCGTACTGGTGGATGCGACCGCCCCGATGGGCATTCCGGGTTTGCTGCCACGCGGCACGTGGCGCGAACCGCCGACAGCGCTGCGCCGGGCGGATTATCTTATGCTGACCCGCTGCGAACAGATCCCGCAGGAATTGGCGGAAGTCGCGGCCAACCTCCTAGCGCAATGGATATCCCCCCGCCATATCTACCAGCAATACACTCAGGTCGTGGGACTCTTTGACGCCGCCGGCAACCAAGTTAAGCCCGCGGGTCAAAAGGTTATTGCGTTAGCGGGTATTGCCAACCCCGACGGCTTCGTCAGCACCCTGCAGGCCATGGGTCTGTGCGTCTCCGCCGGCTTCTGGTTTGACGATCATCACCGCTATGATCTGCCGGGGGACTTTGCCGCCATCCGCCGCGGCGTGGCGGGTCGGCCTATCGCGGCCTGGGTAACCACCCATAAGGACTGGGTCAAGTTACGCGGCGCGCCCGCGCCGGCGCCGCTGTGGCATGTGCGCACGCAATGTCGGCTCGAGGGTGTGCAGTCCCAGCTCTGGCGTCAAGCCCTCGCCGCGGTTGTCTCTCGTGCGAATCGTGCGTAGGAGTGTGGTTATGCCTCGCGCCGTGTTTCTCGCTCGCGACAACACCCTCGTCGCCACCGAGGGTTATTTGGGCGATCCCGCCGAGGTGAAGCTCATCACCGGAGCCGCCGCGGCGATGGCGTCGCTGCGCGGCCTGGGATATTTGATCATCATGGTAACCAATCAAGGCGGTGTCGCCAGGGGACTTTTCGATGAAGCCGCGGTGCAAGCCGTCAACGCTGAAATAGTGCGCCAATTGCATCAGCAGGCCGGGGCGGCCATCGACAGAATTTATTACTGCCCCTTTCATCCCGAGGCCAAACTGCCCCAATACCGCAAGGATCACGAGTGGCGCAAACCCCGTCCCGGGATGTTGCAGGCCGCCGCGAAAGATTTTTCCCTGGATTTAGCGCAGTGCTGGATGGTGGGTGATCAACCTACCGATATTACCGCCGGCGCCGCCGTGGGTTGTCGCACCATTCTCTTGCGTCATCTCGACCACCCTGAACTGCCGCCGGCGCTGGAAAAGGCCGACCTCCGGCCGGATTTCGTGGCGCGTACCCTTGCCGACGCGGCGCGTATTATTCTGCGTGAGAAAAACCTTCCCATCGCGCCGCGCTTGCGGGCTAAAACCTCCGATGTCTCCGCCCCAGCTGTGATGGAATCTGCTTGGGCTGCCGCGCCGCCCCTGGAATCTGAAATCTCCAATTTCAAATCCGCGCTCGCCTCGGCCGCCGCGGAATCAGCTTTCGTTGCGGCCCCGCCTCTGGAATCCGGAATCTCCAATTTCAAATCCGCCGCTGCCGCCGTCCAATCGGAAACCGCAAACCCACTAGCGCAATCTCCGCCACCATCACCAGAACCCAAGCGCTCCGCGCCGCCTTTGGCCTCGCCCGCCGGTCGCGATTCCACCCGGCGCACACTGGAGGAAATACTGTTGCACCTTCGCCAACTCAATCGGCATCATCACCTTCCGGAATTTTCTTTAGCGATGCTGTTGGCTGCGATGGCCCAGATGATCGTGGTTCTATTTCTGGCTTTGGCCGCATGGGATGCCCTGGCGGCGCAAAAGATATCTCCGGTGCTTAACCCCCATAACTGGTGGTATCTAAGCACCAGCCAGCGGCTGGATGCCATCAGTTGGCTGGTGGCAGCGCTCGTGCTGCAAGTCCTGGTGGTGGCGTTGCATTTGGTTCATCGCAACCCCTAGCGTGCCATGATGTCGATCCGACCGCTTATTGGAATTTCCCTGGCCAATCAGGCGCCCAACCAGGACCGCCCGGTTTATGAGCTGCCCGCCGCGTATGCGCAGGCCGTGGAAAAAGCGGGGGGCCTCCCCGTGCTCTTGCCCCATACCGCGGATGAGGCGTGCCAACGGGGCTTCATCGAGCACTTGGCTGGACTGTTGATCCCCGGCGGAGAGGACGTCAATCCGGCCCTCTATCGTGCGCCCTGTCATCCTCGTACCGTCCTCATGGATTCGCGGCGGCAGGGCTTCGATATGGCCATGCTCACGCTCGCCGAAACGCGGAACCTTCCCACGTTGGGGGTGTGCTTGGGTTGCCAGTTGATGAATGTTCAACGGGGCGGCAGCCTGCATCAATTTTTGCCCGACCTGCCCCGCACGCCGCCCCTTCGTCACGCCGCCGACAAGGCCAACACCTTGGATCGCAACGCTTGGCATGAAGTGCATATTCACGACGGCACCCGGCTGGCGGATATTCTTGGCACGCGTACTTTGCGCGTGAATTCACGCCATCGCCAGGGTATTGACCGTATCGGCCGTGGTCTTGTCCCCGCCGCGTTCGCCCCCGACGGTTTGATCGAAGCTATCGAAGATCCCGCTCTCCCCTGGTGGATCGGCGTGCAATGGCACGGCGAAAGTTTGGGCGGCGAACATGACAAGCTCTTCACCGCCTTTATCGCCGCGGCCCGCGCTTACCACGGCAACCACTAATGACAATGGCGTCAATCCCCTCCATATATAGCCCTCTCCCGACGGACCTCGGAACTAGCGGAGCCGGGGATGCTCTCCGATCGGTCTGATCGGTCTGACCCGACGGATCATTACCGATTTCCAAGGCGGGCCTAATGCATCTCCCCCGCGTCAATGACGACTTCCGCCCGATTCTGAATTTTTTCCACCATGCCATCACGAATCCAGAAAATCCGGTCCGACACGTCCAACATCTTCAGATCGTGGGTGGCGCTGATCACGGTGGCGCCCTGCTCCCGGTTCATCCGTTTCAGCAGGGCAATGATCGCCTTGCCCGTATTCAAGTCCAGATTGCCGGTCGGTTCATCCGCCAGAATGATCGCCGGATCGTTGGCGAACGCCCGGGCGATGGCCACCCGCTGCTGCTGGCCACCGGAAAGCTGCGATGGTTTGTTGTAAATGCGATGGCCCAACTCCACCCGTTCTAAAATCACTTTCGCCTTCTCCCGCGCATCCGCTTCGCTTAGGCCGGCGAAAATCATGGGCAGGGCCACATTCTCCAGCGCCGTCATCACCGTGATCAGATTGAATGTTTGAAAAATGTAGCCGATCTTGCGGCACCGTAGCCAGGCCAGCTCGAGGGCGTCGAGTTGGGCCACGTCCACTTCGTCGATAAACACCTTGCCCGATGTGGGTTTGTCCAGCCCCCCAATGGCGTTGAATAGTGTGGACTTGCCCGAGCCGATCGGCC
>JAKCCC010000189.1 GCA_021838985.1 Planctomycetota bacterium | reverse complement strand
TGGCCGACGGACCATCGCGCCGGCCATCTACCGCCGGTGGGAACGGCTTTGCGTCCAGCTTAAGCCGCCAACGATACGGCGGTAACCAGCCGCTAGTGCTTTGTCACCGCTTAATTTTCGGGTGTCGCGTCCACCGCCGTTCACCGGGTCGCCGCGGGTGACGCGCTACGGCGACCCGGAGGTTCACCGGCCTGAAGGCCGGTGCCTGGGGTTCGGTGGCGAGTCTGGGGCTCCTTCTCCAACCCGAAGTTTATCGTTTGACAACGCGCTAGCATGTCGTTCCGTATAAACGTGTATTACTATCGATCAGCATAATCGAAAGGGATACCCTCCCAAGTTATGGGGGGAGGAAAAGTGGCGGCGGAACCTAAACAAGAAATTTGAACGGTTTTCTTTCTGCCATTCCACTTGGTTCCTTGACCCGATCCGGGCCGAGCTGAAGGCCCGGATCGCACGCGCCGAGCCAATCAGATGCCGATGACCGGGGGCTTAAGTTAATGCCATTCGTGACTGTCCCCAACTTTAGCTCCGCTGGCTATGGGCGGTCAGCAGGTCTTCGTGCGTGATGATACCCAGCATCCGGGATGGCTGCTCACGATCCATGACTACCAGCCGGCCCACCCGGTGCCGATCCATCATCTGATCGGCCCGCCGTAGCGAGCAGTCCCCGTAAATGACCACCGGCGGCCGGCGGATAAGGTCGCGGATTTTGGTTTCGTCCGGAAGGTCCGGGGGCAGGAAATCCCGGTGCGTCAGCACGCCCAGTAGGTGCCGCTGTTCATCCAGCACGGGGAAGCCATTGAAGCGTTTGTATTTTTCATCGGTCGTCAGTTTCGTTTTGACCTCGCCGCAGGTTTCATTGGCCGAGAGCGTCACCGGATCGTGGCTGCACGCCTGTATCACCAGCGTGTCATCCATGAAATCGGACTGGGAGCGATACAAGGCGCGGCCGCCGCGGCGGGCGAATTTCTCGGTCAGGATATTGTGTCGCATCAGGGCGCAGGAGATCAAAAACGAGGTCGTGCAGCCCGCCACCAGGGGGGCCAGCCCGTTGGGCCGCAGCGTGGTTTCAAACGCGAACACAATGGAAGTCAACGGCGCCCAGGTGGCCCCGGCGAATAGCGAGGCCATACCCACCAGGGCCGCGGCCCGCACGTTGACATCCGCGTGCGGCGCCACATAAAGCAGGGCGACGGCGAGCACCGTCCCCAGGGCGCTGCCAATATTAAACAGCGGCGCCATGGTGCTGCCGGACGTGCCGCTGCCCAACGCCACCGTCCAAGACAGCACGCGCGTCAAGAGCAACATGCCGGCAAAGGCAAAGCCAACTTTGGCGTTGAGCAGCGCGGAAATATTAACATACCCCACCCCCATGGAGGGGTTGAAGATCAGCCCACATAGACCGACCACGACACCGCCGATCGCCGGCCACCACATCCAGTGTAGATGGGAGTGCTTCTTGAACAAATTTTCAACCCAATAAAGGGCATGGGTCAGTCCCACCGCCGCCAGCCCGCAAAACAGCCCGATGGCCGCGTAGATCAGCAGGGGTTCCAGGGTGGGCCGGGGCAGCGGCGGCATGGCAAAAATCGGCTTGATCCCCATCACCACGGTGCGCAGAGCATAGGCCACACCGGCGGCGATGGCCACCGCCAGGATCGACACGGGCTGAAATTCAAAAAGCAATAATTCCAAGGCCAGCAACACGGAAGCCAGCGGTGCCCCGAATGTCGCCGACATACCGGCGGCGGCCCCGGCCGCCAGCAGTACGCGCCGCCGCTCTTTGGTCATCGTAATGATTTGACCGACCGCCGAGCCCAGCGCCGCGCCGGTGGCAATAATGGGCCCCTCGGCGCCGAACGGGCAACCTGTGCCGATGTTAATGGCGGTGGAGAGCGGTTTAAGCACCGCCACCCGATATGGAATTTTGCTTTCGTGAAACAGGGCACTGGCCATCGCCTCCGGGATTCCGTGACCACGGATCATCTCCGACCCAAAACGGGCCATCAGACCCACCACGATACCGCCGCCGACCGGAATCAGCAGCACCCACCAGCCCACATGGGCGGTCGTTGGGGGCACAAAAGCGAACGAGAACCGTTCATAGAACGCCAGATTGGTGAAAAAGCCGATGAGCTTGAACAGGCACCACGCCGCGAGTTCCCCTAGTCCGCCGATGAAGATGGCTAGAACGCACAGGAAGACCCCCGGCCGACCCAACAGCCCTCCATGGTTGTGCGGCGCGACCCTGACCAGCAAGTCGGAATCGTCCGAGGGAGGCGGCACCCCATTGGGCGCCGACGGAACGGCCGACACCTCCCCCGCCTGGCCTGGGGCCGGTGGTTTCGCATCCGGGTTATTGGCTAAAGGTATTTCGCCCGCTGTGTCGCGGGGCGTGCCCACACTGTTATCGTTCTTTGCCGGTTTTTCCAAGGCGTTACCTTTGGTGGCCATCAAACCCGTTGGATGCTAACGCTCCCGCCGCCGGCTCGCAAGACCGGTGGTTTAGGCCCGATATTCCACCCGTTTATTTTTGCCTTTTTACGCCACAGCCGTTCCTTTGCTGGAGGCGCTTTCTTTTATTTTTTAGTTTTTCGTTTGGGTAAGTAGCGCGGGGGTGCAACTCCCCCGCGCCACCCGCCGTTGTCCCTTTTTCTTCGTAGCCCCCTTTCCGGCCAGGGCAGCGGCGGGTATGCTGATCGAGCCATGGATTCTGGCAAGCCCATGATTACGGTTTCCGGCGTGCGCGGAGTGATCGGCCAAACCCTCACGGCCCGGCTGGCGCTGCGCCTCGGCGAGGCACTCGCCGTGTTGCTGGGCGAGCAGCGCGCCGGGGCCGACGCGGCGGCGCCGTTGCGCGTCGCGGTCGGACGTGATTCGCGCCCCAGTGGGCCGATGATTCAATCCGCGTTCACCGCAGGCCTTTTATCCGCGGGCGTGCAGGTGACGGATCTGGGCATAGCGGCCACGCCCAGCATCGCGCTGATGGTGCGTTTTCTGGGCGTGGACGCCGGCACGGTGATCACCGCTTCCCACAATCCAGCTGAATATAATGGTTTGAAATTCCTCGGCTCCGATGGCCGGGGTTTTTCCAGCCAAGCCATGGGGCGTCTGGCAAGCCTCGTCGACAACCCCGGGGCTCTTGAAAATTCGCCACCGTCTGGCGCGCCGGCCCATTCCGGCGTGCCGGGACGCCTTGTGGCCGACAGCCGCAGTCACGCCCATCACGTCCAGAGCATTCTGAAGCACGTGGATGCCCGCTTGATCGCCCAACACCGCTACCGGGTGGTGTTGGATAGCATCAATGGGGCCGGGTGCATGGCCGCGGCCATGCTGCTGGGCAAACTGGGAGTGGAGTTGGTGCACATCAATGGTGAAGCCACCGGCCAATTCGCGCATGGCCCCGAACCCACCGGCGAAAATCTGGCCACCCTGGGCGCCGTGGTGACGCGACATCGGGCGGCCATTGGATTGGCGCAGGATCCGGATGCCGACCGTCTGGCGATTATCGATGAACAGGGCCGTTACATCGGGGAGGAATACACGCTGGCGCTGGCGGTGCGGCATCGCCTGGGGCAACTGGGCCGCAGCACGGCCGCAGCGCCGACCATCGTTTGCAATCTTTCCACCAGCCGGATGATCGACGACCTTGCCGCTCGCTTCGGCGGGCGCGTCGTGCGGACGCCGGTCGGTGAGGCCCATGTGGCCGACGCGATGCTGCAAACGGGCGCGGTGATCGGGGGCGAGGGCAACGGCGGGGTGATTGATCCACGTCTTGGGCCGGTCCGCGATTCATTCGTCGCCATGGCGCTGCTGCTGGAGCTTTTAGCGCAGACGCAAAAAACCGTCAGTGAACTGGTCGCGGAAATACCGGCGTACGTTATGCTGAAAAAGAAATTTCCCGCCACGCGCCAGCAAGCCGCGGAGTGGGTCGAGCAGGCACGCCGTGAGTTCGCCGGCGCCCGGATGGATCTTCAGGACGGCGTTCGCATCGACCAGCCCGAAGGTTGGCTGCACGTGCGCCCCAGCAATACCGAGCCACTGGTGCGGATGATCGCGGAGGCCGCGGATCAGGCTGCCGCCGAACAGTTGCTCCGGCGCGTGCCACACGGACCTGACTATTGCATTACCAGTATCGGCGGGCGTCCGCGCCGGGCGTGAACAACGGTCCGAAAGGGGAGCGGTTGCGGCGCGCGGGAACGGGATGGGGGGCTTATGGGGCCAGGAATCTATCTCAAGACCTGGCCGGGCCAACGCGACTCGGGCGCTGTCTTGAGATAAATTCTAAATGACGTGGAAATACAGCAACGCCAACCCGCTGGTGACCAGCGTCAGCGGCACGCCGACCTTTAAATATTCCAGGAATCCCAGGCGGATGGAATAGCGGGACGCGCTCTCCGCCACAATCAAGTTGGCGATGGAGCCTAAAAGCGTCAGGTTCCCGGCGAACGTGCTGACCACCGCCAGCAGATACCAGGCCGGTGTAAGTCCCAAGGGCAGCGCGGGTTTAAGCAATAACACCGCTGGCACGTTGCTGACAAGATTCGAAAGCACCAGGGTCACCGCTGTCAGCGGCGCGGGCGCCTGCAGAGAAAATCCTACGTGGGCCACCGCCTGAATGACCGGCTGGATGAGCTGATGCCGCTGGGCGTCGCCGATCACAATGAACAGTCCTATGAACAACAGGATGAGCGGCCAGTCGACCAGGGCGAACAGGTCGCGCGGGCGGGTTTGACGCGAGATCAAGATCAAGCCGCCTGCGGCCATGGCGGCGACCGGCCGCGGCAGGTGTAAGTATCCGCCTCCAAGCATCGCGGCCAGCAACACCGCCATGATCGCCAGCGTTTTGTGAATCAACTTCCATTGGACCGGCGCGCCGGCTCCGGGATCGGAGGGCGCCCCGGTCGCGGCAGGCCGGGGCGCCGCGAAAAGGCGGCGCCTGTAAACCCCATACACCACGAGGAAATTCAGGGCCAGACCGACCAGAACCAGCGGCGAAACAGTGGCGGCATAGGCGGCGAAGGAAAGATGGGCGGTCTGGCCGATCAACATATTTTGCGGGTTGCCGATAAGGGTTGCCGCCGAGCCGATGTTCGATGCGGTCGCCAAGGCCATCAGGTAGGGAAGG
>JAKCCC010000188.1 GCA_021838985.1 Planctomycetota bacterium | reverse complement strand
CGCACCGCGGAGGTTATCGGGCGGATCATTGCCGACGCGCGCGACCGCCGACACAAGGCGATCTGCTTTGTCACCGGCGTTCCCGGCGCAGGCAAAACCCTCGTAGGTTTGAACATTGCCACCAAGTACATCGATAAAAATAACGACCTTTACAGCGTATTTCTCTCCGGTAATGGCCCGTTGGTGAATGTCCTGCGCGAAGCGCTGGCGCGCGACCAAGTTCGCCGTGGGCGGGAACGCGGCCAGTGCACGCGGAAGGGCCGAGCGTTCAGTGAAGTGAAAATGTTCATCCAGAATGTCCACCATTTCCGCGATGATTGTTTGAGCTCGCCGGATCGTCCTCCGCTCGAACATGTGGCCCTGTTTGATGAGGCGCAGCGGGCGTGGAACCGCGAACACACGACAGATTTCATGCGGCGGAAAAAGAAACAAGCAAATTTCGACCGATCGGAGCCGGAGTATCTTATTTCCTGCCTGGACCGGCACCAGGATTGGGCGGTTATCGTGTGCCTGGTTGGGGGTGGACAGGAGATTAACACCGGTGAGGCCGGTATTAGCGAATGGATTGAATCGCTGGATGCGGAATTTGCATCCTGGCATGTTTACATTTCCTCACGCTTAACCGACAGCGAATATGCCGCGGGTGGCGCCCTGGACCGCCTTCGGTCGCGTCCCAACGTGGCCATCAACGACGATCTACACCTGGCGGTCTCCATGCGCTCCTTCCGCGCGGAAAATGTGTCGTTGTGGGTCAAGCAGATTCTTGACCTGGACACCGAACCAGCCCGCCGAACGCTTACGCAGATAGGCGAGCGTTATCCCATTGCCCTGACCCGTGACCTAAACCGTGCCAAGAGCTGGCTGCGGCATCATGCACGGGGTTCGGAGCGTTACGGCATTGTCGTGTCTTCCCGGGCCGAGCGGCTCAGGCCGTACGCGATTAACGTAAAATCGCCGATGGAGCCGGTGCACTGGTTCCTTGATGGCAAAGAGGACGTGCGCTCCTCGTATTATCTGGAGGACGTGGCTACGGAGTTCGCTGTCCAGGGCCTGGAGTTGGACTGGGCCTGCGTGGCGTGGGATGGTGACTTCCGGCATACGGCCAGCGGCTGGGAGCATTGGTCTTTTCGCGGCGACCGTTGGACCAGTATCCGTAAACCGGAACGACAGGCGTATCTAAAGAATGCGTATCGGGTCCTGCTTACGCGTGCGCGGCAAGGCATGGTGATCGTGGTTCCGGAAGGCGACCACAGCGATCCGACGCGGCGATGCGAATACTATGACCCGACGTTTAACTATCTGCGTGAGATTGGGTTGGAGGTGATTTAAGCTGCTGAGGTGTTCGAGCCAATGGTATTACGTTCGACACGCCGTGACGCCACCTGGCTCGGGCTACGGCGGGGAGAGCACTGCGGCACTGCGGACCGTCCCTGCCGCAATGGGCGCACGATCGTTCGGATCAGGGTGCGGAAAATATTAGGCAATGGCCACCCGCGATATGTAAGCTGCCCACCCCAGCACTTCCCGTCCGCTACGCCCGCGGCCTTGGAGCATTCATGGCCGGCGAGGGGTTGTCGGCGAGGTTGGGAAATTCAGACCGGGTTACGTTCGCGGCGGCGGGCCGGAAAATGGAAGACGGAAAGTGGAAGCGGAGGGCAGAGACGAGACGGTGGAACCAACGACAATGCTGGATTTCTGATGGCCGATTTTCGTTTAAGTGGAATGTTTTATCACGGCGGTGCGTCATACCTAGGTCATGGCGCCATGGACCGGAACAAATCGTTATCGGAGAAAGCGGGCAAGTCAGCGAGCTATGGTATTCCATAGCGCCTTGAATTCCAGCACCTTCGAAACTGCACGAGGAACTGGCGACCACTGCACCTGGCTGGGGATGGGTCTGTTACCGACCAATTGGATCCTGCTGTGCAGGCGTAAATCGAACAACGGAAATTGTGGCTTGAGAAGGGCCGGTACGGCGGGGTTTACGAATATTTTCGTCTTTTGCGGGGGCCTGAAGGGCAGGAGCACCGCTTTGAAAATTGGGGAGGCTGAAGGGTGAGGGGAGGTTCCACCTCCGGCCGAGGCGGGGGCCAGGTGGGCCGCGGAGGTGGCGGGGATTACGATTCACCGCGGAAGGCGCCAAGCACGCCGGGCGTTCGTCGGACACTTAAGGAACGAGGACGGAGTTTCGGTTAGAATGGTTACTGTAGTGTCCCAGAAACACCTTGACGTTATGAGCTTCCTGTGGTTCTCGAACATTCTGGCCCAAACGAGCCAATTGCCCGCCGCACCACCGGCTCGTGGGCGGGCGCTCCTGGTAAAGGTTCGTTCGGGCCACCACCCCAGTTAAAAACGGCGGACACGCAGCCGAATTGGAGTCAGGTATGATCACGGGAGTTGAACTGATTGGGGATATCGACCGATGCGACCCTCGCGAAAACGAACTGGCGGTCTGGTGGCTGGGGCAGCACAGTTTCGTGGTCAAGGCCGCCGGCCAGATTATTTACCTGGACCCATTCCTAAGTCCGCTGGCGGGACGGCGGATTCCGCCCTTGCTGGAGCCGGGGCAAGTTCACCACGCCGACGTGATCTGTGGCTCCCACGATCACGCCGACCACATCGATCGGCCGGCATGGCCGACGCTCGCGGCAGCATCGCCGCGGGCCAAATTCGTCGTGCCCAACTTGTTGCGGGTAAATTTGGCCGGCGCGTTGGGGTTGGGCCTGGATCGTCTGATCGGAATAAATGATGGCCAAACCGTGCAGGTGAACGGGGTGCGCATCAGTGCGGTGGCCGCGGCACATGAGCGGCTCGAACCGGATCCGGCGACGGGAGAGCACCCCTGTCTGGGGTTTGTCATCGAAATGGGTGGCTGGACGATCTATCATGCCGGCGATACCTGTTTATATGAGGGGATGCTCGAAAAACTGCGCCGCTGGCGGCACGACGTCATGTTCTTGCCGATCAACGGTCGCGATGCGAAACGTTACGCGGCCGGCATCATCGGCAATTTGACCAGTCAGGAAGCCGCAGATCTGGCCGGCGCTCTTGCGCCGCGCTGGGTGATACCGGCCCATTACGAAATGTTTACCGGCAACACCGCCGATCCCAGGGAATTTGTGGCCAGGTGCCGGGCCAAATACCCGGCGCTGCGGACGCTCGTGTGCACGCACGGCCGGCGGTTGATTTTGCGAAAATGACTGAGCCGACGGTCCACTCGAAATGAGCCATTACGGTCAGATCAGCCCCGCCCGTTTGCGCAGAATCCATTCGGCGGTCAGCAGGGCAACCAGCAGAGCCAAGGCCAGCGGCTGATTCCAGAGGGCGTGGGATCGGCGCTGGACGGTTTGAATGCCGCGGTCCGGAATCAGAGCCGCCAGTGTGGCGGCCTGCGGCAACGGAATTACCTTTCCACCGGTGGCGCGGGCGAACCGGGCCAGGGCTGGTACGTCGGCGCGAAGGTTACGGAACTCCAGATTCGGCCGCGTGATTTGCAGGCGCAGGGGGGGTAAAGGCGCCGGCAAAGGGCTGGCGGCGCTGAGGGTGTAATGTCCCGGCCGCCAGAGCGTCAGCGTGCCCGTATAACGCTGGCGTTGGCGCGGCTCCGGAACCAAGCTAACGCTTAGCGCCGGGCCGGGACCGCGCACGCGCAGCCGCACCTGGCGGGGCATTTGATCGGCCAGAGCGGCGCTGCCCACGCGTAGAAAGAGCGGGAAATGGTGTCCCACCAGGCCCTGTGGTGCGGCGCTGCGCAGGGTCAGGCCGAAAGCGGAGTGGGACGATTCACGGAAAACCCGCCCCCAAGCCAGCTGGCGAACTATTTGCAGCCAGTAGCTTTGGTACAACGGCGCGCCGTGGTAATAGCGCCAGCGCCAAGTGTCGTCAAAGGCGGCGAACATGGTTCGCCCCGCACCGTAGCGCCCAAAGACCAGCAGCGGCGCCGGGCGCCCATGGATCAGGTGAGCCGGGTTGTCCGCCAGCACCACCCCACCAGGCGCCACGCCGGCCACCGGCTCAAACCAGTACAGCGGCGACAGATGCCCCACCTGCCAGAGGCTCTTTCTGCGGCTGTCGAAAAACTGGAAGATCGGGCTGGCCCGCCCCGCGGCGGTCAGATGCAGGTGGAACGGTGCTGGCGGCGGAAACGCCAGGGCCGGATCGCCGGGGCGTCCCGGGCGCACCGGCAGCAAGGCCGCCAAACGGGTGCCGCGATAAGCCCGGGGGGCGGCATCCGGCCCGGCGATCATGCCGAAGCCGCCCCCCGCCACGCCGACAAAATGCAGAATAAGCTTCTCCTGCGCCTTGGAAAAATAGTTCGGATCCACATCGCCCAGCAGCAGCACATCGTAGCGATCCAGCTGCCGCGCCGTGTCCGGGAAATGCGCCAGCGGTATATTGCCTTCCTGGGCGAAGCGGTTATCCGTAGAAAGCAGCAGGCAACCCAGCCGGGTGGTCGGCTCGCGCATCAGATCCTGGCGCAGATAACGGTATTCCCAACGCGGGTAGCCGTCTACATATAATATATTAATTTTGGAGTTGACCACCGTGGTCCGCAGCGGCCCGGAGCGGTTATCCCGGTAGGTGATTTCCCCCGGCAGCCTTGGCGTCCGCAGGAAAAGGCGATACCGGCCGGGGTGACGGGGATGAAACATCAATTCCACCGGGACCCGCCCCGCGCCGCTCGGCAGGAGAAGGCTCCGGTCCGCGAGTGATTCAAGCCGGCCGCCGCGCCGGGCCCGAAGCAGCTCCACTTGCACCCGCCGCGGCCCGGTGGACCCGCTGAGGCGCAGCACCCCGCGCACCGCGACCGGATCGTGGACAAAGGCGTGGCGGGGCGCCTGCCCATCGGTCAGGGCCAGATTAAATGGAGTATGGACCTGGCCCAGGGGCAGCGCAAAGATTTCGATGGCTCGGCGCCGCGCTGCTGCTACGGCCAGCGCTGGTGAGCCGGCGGAGGTGCTGCGCCCGTCGGTCAGCAGCACGAGGGCGCTGATCGGCCAACCCGGTAGTTGCCGGAAAATGCCATGAACCACCGCCGCAAGGTCGGTGGAGTCGCCGGTGGGATGGCGCCGGGCCAGCCGGGCGACCAGGGTTTGCAAAGCGGCCGGACCGGCGGCGACGCCGAGCAATCGAGCGCGGGCG
>JAKCCC010000187.1 GCA_021838985.1 Planctomycetota bacterium | reverse complement strand
GGGTCTTATCTCGACGTGATGGGCAGCTACACCTATAACGATTACACGCAGCACCGGCAGGTGTTCGGCACCACCGCCAGCAGCAGTCCCGCCGGCAATCAGGCCGATTTAAGCGCCATGGCCGGTATTGATTTCGGGGCCATCCACCACCAGGGCTTCAAATTCGGCCCGGCGGTGGGGTTGGCCTACACCTATCTGAATGTGGACAGTTACACCGAAAGCGGCAGCCCGTTTGATTTAAACGTATCTTCGCAGACCGTCAATTCAGTGCGCTCGCTGTTGGGGATGCGCTTCAGCGATACGACGCATTGGGGCCATTCGCCGCTGCCGTGGGGCTGGAATATCAACGCCTTCTGGCAGCATGAATATCTCAACAACAGCCAGAGCATCACGGCGTCCGTGGCGTCGCTGGGTGGTTCTTTTGTGATCAACACCGCGGCGCCTTCGCGCGACACCGCCCTGGTCGGCGGTGGCGTCAATGGGTATATCAACAAGAACATTTCCGTGTTTGTCAACTATGAAGCCCAGTTCGGCCAGCAGAGCCAGCTCGCCCAGAGCGTGATGGCCGGCCTGGCGATCGCGTTGAAGTGAGGGGCGTTCGGCCGCGGCGCAACGCTGGGGTGTACGGGTTAACCCCAAGGTCGCCGCAGGCGACTAAACTGCAGCGCGAGGTTTGGGGCGCTGCGGCGACACCCACACCCGTCGCGCAGTTCAGTCGCCGCCGGCGACCTCCGGGCTATGAAGAGCCGGAGCTTGGTGTTTTTCATGGCCCCAAGGTCGCCGCGGGCGATTAAACTGCAGCGCGGGGTTAGGCATTCCGCCACGAGCAAGGAGCAGGCTATCATGGAAGCACCCGCCAGTATTCCTTTGGCCTATTTCATCACCTGCACCACATACGGAACCTGGCTGCACGGTGATGAGCGCGGCTCCGTCTCCAAACACACCTCCGGCTTCAAGGCGCCTCTGCTCGAACCGGATATCAGGCGCGCGGCCGCGGCGCGGCGAAAACTCGTGGAAAGCCCGCTGTCACTGGATGAATCGCATCGCCACACCGTGCTTACCGCCATGACAGAAGTGTGCCGGTTCCGCCACTGGCGGCTGCACGCAATTCAGGTGCGCACGAACCACGTGCATACGGTCATCTCGGCCCCCTGCCAACCGGAAAAGATTTGGACCGATTTGAAGGCCTACGCCACGCGGGCACTGCGGGAGGCGGGCCTGCGGCGGAACCAGTTTTGGACGGAAAACGGCAGCGCCCGATGGCTTTGGCGGAGCGACGCGGTGCGTGCCGCGGTTCAGTACGTGTTGCTGGAACAAGGCCCGCCCATGGCGGTGGGCGGTGAGGCCGCGGAATATTTGTTACCGCGCCCGGCGCGTAACCCTGGGGCGGGCATGTTGCATAGCCCCAAGGTCGCCACAGGCGACTAAACTGCAGCCCGGGTTTGGGGTGCTGCGGTATACGCCGGACCCGTCGCGCAGTTCAGTCGCCGCCGGCGACCTCCGGGCTATGAACGAAAGGAACAACCCGCTATTATGTTACGAACTTCTGAAAATGTGGGTAGACGTGGCGGCGCGCCGGGGGTGGATCACCGCCGCGGCCTGCACCGACCGCCCGCCGGCGACGGACTGACGGTACAGGGCGCCGGGGAATAAGCCGAAGAAAATCACCAGGAACGTGGCGACGGCCGCGGATAAGGTATCACCTCGAAGTTTGTTCCAGCCGGCGCAACCATCCGTCGAGGTGTCGGCACTTCTGTCTGATCCGAGGAAGACCGATTTTTGCCGCGATCGCGGGTCCTGCGTCAGATTTACGCCCGGCGTAGGCAGGTATCAGTTCAATGATACGTTTGGACGGGGCCGTGCTCGGAGAGTTGTCGATATGTTCAACGGACGGGAATTTCGCTGCGATCGTCTTCAACGCCGCGACGGCGCCATCACACCGCTCGAAGGCAACGGTGAAAGCATCAGGATCGGCAAACAACATCGCTTCGAATTCGTGCAGCTGAAGGTGGGGGATGAATCGGGGTGCATTGATGTCCTTGCTAAACGCCTCTTCCAGGCGCCGCACGTAGGCCAACGGGTCACCCGCCGCGGCGGAGGTGTCCGCCAGCGCCGGGAAGTCGCCGGGAAGTCCGTAAACGTCGATGAGTGTGGTGATCCACACGCCATCCCCCGATCGGGATTTTAACTGCCGTTGAATATCACCCCGGATCGCCGCATACGAACCGACCCCGCCACGGTGCACCACGCCATGGCTACGGCTGTGCGCAATCTTAATAGGATGAAGACGGCCATCGCCCCCGGGGAATAGATGCGGCGCCAGGACGGTCTTACAAAAACCCTGTTCCGTTGCCCCCTCGCAGAAAATATAGATCTCCCTCACGCTACCGGCCCCCCACCGAGAACGTTCTTTTCCCAGAGTTCGCCGGTGCTGTACGTTTCCAGCCAATCGACCAATGGCTTCGGGTCCAACCGCCTGAATCTTGAGCCGTCCGCCTCCGGCTCCACCACGATGATTTCCGATGCGGTGAAATGATTCAGAAATGTCGGCGATTGCGTGGCGACGATCACCTGCGACCGCAAGGATGCCGCGCGGAGTAATCCCGCGACAATCTCCAAAGCGTAAGGATGCAGGCCCAACTCGGGTTCATCGAGAACCAGAACCTTGGGCAGGTCCGCCTCGGGCTGAAGCAACAGCGTGATCATAGCCATGGCCCGAAGCGAACCATCCGAAAGCTGGTGGGCGCCCAACAGGTAATCCGAGCCACGCCTCCGCCATTTCAGACCAATCTCATTGGCGTTAAGCCGTTCCGGCCCAAGGTCAAAATCCTGGAATTCAGGCATCACTTTTTGAATGGTCGACACTATCCGATCATAGGCCGCTCGGTCCGTCCGGCGATATGCGTACAACATCGCGGCGAGGTTTCCGGCATCCGGCTTTAACCACCGATCTTCGCCAACGTACCCGTATTGGCGAATGGGCGCTGCGGCGGAAGTGTCGTGAAAATGATACAGGCGGCAACCATTCAGCACGGCGCGAAACACCCTGGAGGTTGGGTCATCGCCCTTGGCCAGCTCGCGCAGCATGGTTTCCTGGTGCCCGGCGCCCAGGGACCTCGGCTTGATCCGCCCTTCCGGCCAGTCGCGTTTTTTAAAGGCCAAGGTTTCGTCCGCGAAAACCAGGGTATCGTTCGCGGCGTGAAACAGTCGCAGATAATAGGTGTCAACCGCGTCCGTTAGCTCAAACTCGAGCGTCATTTCAAGTTGGGGCGTTACTTTCGGACCGAGGTACAGGATGGATTGGGAGCGTCCAGCGGAACCAATATACTGCTGCAGCCGCCCCGCCATCATTTCGTTAAGCATCTTGAACAACGAAATGAAATTGCTCTTACCGGCGCCGTTAGCGCCGATCAGAACATTCAACCGATCCAGGCGCAGATCGACGGACCTCAGCGACCGGTAACCCCGGACCAAGACATTTCGTAAAAGCGTCATTCTAACCCGCCCGCAACCCAGCCCGGGCCTGGCCAGAGCCTGGCGTACCGACGGCGGTCCGCAGGGCCGAACGGCCCGGCCGACGAGCCGCGGAATATGCCGTTGGCACCGACCGCCCGCCGGCGACGGACTGGCGGTACAGGGCGCCGGGGAATAAGCCGAAGAAAATCACCAGGAAGGTGGCGACGGCCGCGGCGAGCTTCAGGGCCAGGGCCGGCCGGCGCACGGTCAGCGGCGTCGCCGCCGCCCGCAGATACATTGCCGCCACGATGCGCAGATAATACGTGGCGGCAATGGCGGCGTTGATTACGATGAGCACCGCCAGAACCGGATGATGCGCCGCCAGGACGGCCTGCACGATAAACAGTTTGCCCAGAAAACCAACCGTGCCGGGCATGCCGATCAAGCTGAACAGGCAGACGGCCATGCAACCGGCGGCCAGCGGATGCTCCCCGGCGAGCCCCGCGATGCCATCAAAATCCTCGGCGGCGCCGGTCTGCCCTTCCAGATAAATCAACACCGCAAAGGCGCCGAGCGTCATCAGGCTATAGGCGGCCAGATAAAACAGCAGCGCGCTTAGCCCGTTGATGGAAGAATCGCCCAGCTCGCCAGGGCGAGTCGCCTCCGCAGACAGGGCCGGGCCTAGCGCCAGCGCCGCGAGCATATAGCCGCTGTGGGCGATCGAGCTGTACGCGAGGATGCGTTTAAGATTGCGCTGCAGCAGCGCCAGGACGTTGCCGACGAACATCGTCACCACCGCCAGCGCCATCAGCAGCGCCGGCACGGCGCCGGCCAGGGAACTCGACAATTGCCAACCCGTCAGGTTGAACACGAGAATCAACGCGATAAATCCGGCCGCCTTGGGAGTGAAGGCCAGAAAGGCCGTTACGGGTGTCGCGGCCCCCTGATAGACATCCGGGGCGTAATAGTGCAGGGGAACCGCGGCGATTTTATAGGAAATGCCGAGGACGACCATTAACAGACCGATCAGAGCGATAGCCGGCGGATGGCCGGGCGCCAGGGCGCTATGAAAGGCGGCGGCGATGGCGGAAAAACGGGTGCTGCCCGCGAATCCATACAGATAACTGAATCCAAACAGATAGACCGCGGCGGACAGCGCCCCTAAAAAGAAATACTTCACGCCGGCTTCCTGGGCGGCGCTATTGCCGCGGCCCGCGGCCACCATGATATACGTGGGAATGGACACCAGCTCCAGCGCCAAAAACAGCCAGATCAGGTTGTTGACCTTGGCCATCATGCTTAAACCGGCCAGGGAACACAGAAGCAGGGCGAAATATTCACCGCGATACGCGCTATCGGTTTCGCCGGGCTGATCTTTAAACGGCATGTTCCAGGAGGCCAGCACCGCCAGTAACCCGACGCCGGAGGCCAACAGGGAGCCGAAAGTGGCCAGCGGCCAGAGCGGCCAACCCGCATTTTGCCCCGGAGCCGCCAGACGCCAGGCCGCGACGAACGCCGCGACCAGCCCGACCAGGGCCAACCACTGGCTGGCGCGGCGGACCGACTCGCGGGGGCATAAACCGTTCAGCAAGATCACCGCGGCTGCGGCCAGCATGATCATTTCGGGCAGTAAGCCATGGAGATTCATAGGCAAACTTTCAGCTTTCAGCGATCCGCAATCAGCGACGGAGGG
>JAKCCC010000186.1 GCA_021838985.1 Planctomycetota bacterium | reverse complement strand
CCATTGAAATCCGCCGGGGCGTCCGCCGGTAGCGGTGCAACGGTACGCGGCGCGTTCATAACAGTCCTGGTTGATTCGGCCAAAGAAGCACAAAGATATTATTCAACGCCACCGCGAGGACAAAGTTCACCAGCAGGATAAGGCCGAAACTGGTGACAAAGCTCTCCGTGCAGGCGCGACCCACGCCGTGAGCGCCGCTCCCACAGCGGAAGCCTTTGTAACAGGCGATGCAGCCGATGACGATACCGAAGAAAAAACTCTTGATCAGCCCCACGTTGATCGCGTACATATCCGTCCCTACCGCCGCATAATGCCAGAAAGGATAATTGCGCACCCCATCCACGCCCACGGCGATGGCCCAGCCGCCCAGAATACCCAGGGCATCGCTGTACATGGTCAACACGGGGGTCATCAGCACGCAGGCCAGGACCCGCGGCACCACCAGGGTGCGGATGGGATCCGCAGCCATGGCGCGCATGGCGTCGATCTGCTCCGTCACCCGCATGGTACCCAGTTCGGCGGTGATGGCCCCGCCCACGCGTCCCGAGAGCATGATGGCGGTCAGAATGGGACCGATTTGCTTGACCACGCTGACCACAATCACCGCCCCCAGCCGGTCGGCGATGCCGATCTGCTGAAATTGCGGATAGGTTTCGATCGCCAGGACGGCACCGATGAATCCGCCGGTAATCAACACCACCGGGATGGACCGCGTGCCCATCTCGTACATTTGAGCGACCATCTCCCGCAAGGCCCGCGCTCCGGGGCCGCGGAAAGTCTTGTACAGAGCGTTGAAGCTGAAGGAACCAAAGTCCCCCACCGCCTGGATCACGCCCACCGCCCAGGCGCCCAGCGCCGCCAAAGCCGTCAGGGGGCCGCTGCGCTCGATACGTGCTGACCATTCCTCGGCCATGGTGAACGCCCGGTTAACACCCCATACGGCGCGTGGCGCGCAGCTGCACACTGTCGGTGACGCCAAGATTGGCGTAGATTTCCTCGGTGGCTTCCGCCCGGTTCATCGTATAGAAATGGATGCCCTTGACCCCATGATCCAGCAGGTCGCGACACTGCTCGGTAGCCCAAAGGATTCCGACGCGACGGACCGCCTCGGCGTCATTCCCGCAGCGGGCCACCGCCCGCAACAACGCCGCGGGGTAGCGCGCCCCCAGCGCCAGCTCGGCCATGCGCTTCATGCCGGCCACCGAGGTGTACGGCATGATGCCCGCCAGCACCGGCACATGAATGCCGGCCAGTTCGCAGCGTTCGCAGAAGTCATAAAAGTCACGGTTATCGAAGAACAACTGGGTGCAGATATAATCGGCCCCCGCGTCCACTTTGGCCTTCAAATAATCCATTTCCAGCAGGCGATTAGGCGTGGCGGGATGTCCCTCCGGAAACCCGGCCACGCCGATGCCGAAACCATCGCGGTGCGGATGAATGCCCCGCGCGTTAAAGGCGCGGATAAACCGGACCAGGTCGACGGCGTGGTGAAAATCCGTCGGCCCGCGATCACCGGGCGAGGCCCCGCGCGGCGGGTCGCCCCCCAATGCCAAAATGTTACTCACACTGGATCGGGCGTACTGGGTTAGAATTTCCTCCATTTCGCCCCGGCTTTGTAACACGCAAGTCAGATGTGCAATGGGGTCCAGCGCCGGATGCTGGCGCTGAATCCGCCGGATCACGTCGCCAGTGCGCTGCCGGGTTGATCCACCGGCGCCATAGGTTACCGTGACGAACGTCGGCTTAAGCGCTTCGAGCCGGGCGATATGCGCAAAGAGCTGGTCGGTGGCTTCCTCGGTCTTGGGGGGAAAAAACTCGAAAGAAAACGTCTGGCCATCACGGGCGAAAATTTCAGGAAAACGCACGTGCACACCTCCTGCCACTCCGGGGCGATTCGCTGCGATCCCCACCGGTATCATAGCAGGATCCGAAGCCATCACAAGCTCGAACCCCTCGAACCCCAGGCCTTGTATTGTCGCCAAAATTCCGCTATAAATAAAGTGTTTCCTGGATGGAACCATTCTCCGGCGATCCACCCGGTGGAGAGCCAATGGGATCGTGCGAAAGTTGGTTATTCGAAACGTTTCGCCCAGAGAACCCAGAGTGCACCGAGGTTAGCGACAGGAAAGTACTTACGGAGATTTTAGGGGGGGCCAGTGCGACCCCGATAGCCCTCGGGATTTAAAGGAAAATGTTTTGAATCTCTTTATTTCCCCGTGCCACAATCCTTCAAAATCTTTGCGCCATGCGAAGATTTTTATTCGTCATCAGAACAGCAGATGCGAGGGCGGACTGCTACACCCCGGCGTAGGTCACCAAAGGCGACTCTGCGACGCGGGGGCTATGTGTTGGGTTGCGGCCAGAGCTGCGCTGGGCTCTCAGTGCCCGCTGAGGCTCGGTGATGAAATATCCGGGTAAGGGTCCACGCGACGGCAGACGCTAGGCCAACCCGCGTGTCCCAGCGGTGATGAACATGGTGATGAACCAGCCTGGTACTGCGGCGGATGAACCGAATCTCGAGTCGCTCTGGTACGATTTTAAAGCTACCGACTCCGATGATTCCAGCGCAGAGCGACTGGCTCTGCGCAACCAACTGCTGACCGCCTACCTGCCCCTGGTGCGTCAGACCGCGGAGCGTATCCATATGCGTCTGCCGCAGGAAGTGGACCTCGATGACTTGATCCAGGCGGGCACCCTGGGGCTTAAAGACGCGATAGAATCCTTTAACCCCAGCCGGAGAATCAAGTTCGAAACGTACAGCGCCGCCCGGATTCGCGGGGCGATCCTCGATGAACTGCGGCATTTGGACTGGGTGCCACGCCTGGTGCGCCGCCGGAGCGGCAAGCTGGACCGGCTGCGGGCGCGAATGCAGGGGGAACTGGGGCGCCCGCCGACCGAAGCAGAAATAGCGCAGCGGCTGGGCGTGACGCCCCAAGACTTGCCGCGGCTTCTGCACGACGCGCGCCCGGTGGCGCAGATCAGCCTGTCCCGCGAATGGTTCGACGGCGGTGCGGCGGGGCACGGTCAGGAACCACCGCCCGATATCCGTTCCGAAACGCCCGACCGCGATTTGCAACAGCGGGACTTGCAGGAGTTTTTCACCCGTGGGCTGAACCCGGCCGAAAAACGCCTGGTGGTTCTCTACTACTACGAAGACATGACCATGGATGAGATAAGTCGCCGGCTCGGTTTATCGGAATCCCGGGTCAGCCAGATGCACTCGAGCATTATCGAGCGGCTCAAGAAGCGGCTGGCCGGCCGGGAAATGGAATTGACTTCGTCCTGATGATGATCCCGCCAACGTCAGACGATTCCGCCGGCGGCTCCTCCGCCGGCGCCGCGGCGCGGACCCGCCGGATTGAGAACCGCCGCGCCCGGCACGATTATCACGTGCTGGAAACATGGGAGGCCGGTCTGGCGCTCTTGGGCAGCGAAGTGAAAAGCCTGCGCCTCGGTCGGGCCCAGCTGGCCGGGGCGTTCGCCATCCTGCGGCCGGGACGGGTCCTGCTGCTGGGCTGTCACATCGAAGAATACGTTCAGGCCAACCAGCTAAATCACGATCCCACGCGATCCCGGGCGTTGCTGCTGCACCGCCGCGAAATCCGGCGAATCGCCCAAGCCCTGGCCAAACAGCCGGGCGCCACGCTGATTCCGCTGGCCATTTATTTTAAGCGGGGCTACGCCAAGGTGGAGCTCGCTCTGGCCATAGGTAAAGCCAAGTTCGACAAGCGGCAAGCGCTCCAACAACGCGAGGCCGCGCGTCAAATGCAGCGTGCCCTGCGCCGGCGCTAGCCCGAACCTCCCACCCCGGCGCGGCCGAGCCGCAACTCCGCCCGGCTGCAACGATGCCGCGTTACTGCGGTCAGGGTGCCGCCTTACAGCGGCGAAGCCTGGCTGACGGTGCGGCGCGATAACGTCCGCACCCGGTTAATCGCCGCCACATAAGCCTTCGCTGAGGCCTCTAGAATATCGGTGCTGAAACCGCGGCCACGGACTTTCAGTTCATTATGGGTCAGTTCCACAATGGCTTCGCCCTGGGCTTCCCGCCCCCCGGTGAGGCTGCGCACCTGGTAGGAATCCAGGCGTGCGCTGATCCGGGTTAAGCGCTGAATGGCCGCGAACATGGCGTCCACCGGGCCATCGCCAATGGCGGCGTCCGTAATCTCGGCCCCGCCGCTGTCCAGAAGCGTAACCGTGGCCGTCGCGGCGCCATGCGTGCCCGCCATCACTTGCAGATTTTTCAACTGAAATAACTGGCGGTCCTCGACCAATTGCTCGTCCGCCAGCGCTTCCAAGTCCTCATCGTAGATCTCCTTCTTCTTGTCGCAGAGCATTTTGAACTGTCCAAACGCCCGCTCCAAAGCCTCCGCGTCCAGGCGCAGGCCCAGTTCGTCCAGCCGTTGGCGGAAGGCATGTCGGCCGCTGTGTTTTCCCAATACCAGCTTGTTTCGCACCAGGCCCACTTCTTCCGGGGTCATGATTTCATAGGTGCGTCGTTCCTTCAGCACGCCATCCTGGTGAATGCCCGCTTCGTGGGCAAAGGCATTTTCCCCGACAATGGCCTTGTTGCGCTGCACGTGCAGACCCGTCAGGGTGCTGACGAGGCGCGAGCAGGGCAGCAGGCGGGGCGTGTGAATGCCGGTGGTGAATGGGAACTGGTCGCCACGGGTGCGCAGCGCCATTACCACTTCCTCCAGGGCGGCATTGCCGGCCCGCTCGCCGATGCCGTTGATGGTGCACTCCACCTGCCTGGCCCCGCCCCGTATCGCCGCCAGGGAATTGGCTACGGCCAACCCGAGGTCGTCGTGACAATGGGCGCTGAAAATCACATTCCTAGCGCCCGGCACCTGGGCCAGCAAATATTCAAACATGGCCTGGTATTCTTCGGGCGTGGCATAGCCAACGGTGTCCGGGCAGTTGATGGTGGTGGCGCCGGCTTCAATGGCCGCCTGAACCACCTGGGCCAGAAAATCGAGTTCGGTGCGGCTGGCGTCTTCCGGCGAAAACTCCACATCCGCCACGTAGTCGCGGGCCAGCTTTACGTTTTGTTCGGTCAGCCGGAGGATCTCATCCTTGGCCTTGTTCAGTTTAAATTCGCGGTGGATTTTGCTGGTGGCGCAGAAAACGTGGATGCGGCCGTGGGCAGCGTTCTG
>JAKCCC010000185.1 GCA_021838985.1 Planctomycetota bacterium | reverse complement strand
AGGCGATCTCTCGACAGGCCCAAGCCGCGCGGCCGCCTTCAATATCCGGTTTTCATTGTTCGGTTGCCAGTGGCCAACTTTTTTGGCCTTGTTGCCTTCGCCTACGCCGCAGGCCGCCGTCCGTGTTCGCCTCGTGTGTTTCGCGTTATTGCGTCCGCCGTCGGTTTACCATTGGCCTCCGCACCACGGGCCTGGCGGTGCTGAATTCCGCGTCTCCTGATGTCATTATTACCGCTCGGCGGGCGGGGACAACCTCCATTTGCGGGAATATTTCCCCCGTTTGCGCAAGGGCAACGGAGCCATTCAGTCCGCAAGTTTCACGTCTTCCACCGTGCGCCTCACGGCCGTAAGCCAACATCGTTTTCGAGCGTAACTCAACACTGCATAGCGCCGCCTGGCCACCATCGCGTCTAGAACACAACATGCTTTCAGGGCGGACCCTCATGCCCCAACGAAGCAGTCTCCAGAGGCGAGTCTTCGACCTGCCGAGCGCGAAAATGGCGCAACCCTCGCATATAGCCCCTGCTCGGGGAAGGCTCCCTTTTCCCCGGTGGCGGCACCCTTTCAGTTACGTCGCAGCGACAAACGCCGGCGCCATTGGGTCGGCGTCAGGCCGGTCTCTTTGCGGAAAATTCCGGCGAATTTGTTCTCATCCACGGCGCAGTGTTCGGCGATCCGCCAGAGCTGCAAATCCGTCGTGGCCAGCAACTGCTGGGCCTTGGCCATCCGCACGCGCCGAATTTCCCGCAGCGGGCTGCGGCCCAGCGTGCGCTGGCATTGCCATTCCAGCCAGCGCCGCGAGATCGGCACAGCGCGTAACACGTCCTTGATGTGGATACGCTCGCAGGCGTGTTGGTTGATGAAACGCAGCGCTTGCGCCAGGAGCGGCTCACTGACCGCCATGACGTCCGAGGAATGGCGGGTAACGATGCCGCCCGGTTCAACCAGTACGGGATCGGCGCTGGCGGCGGCGCCGTTCATCACCCGATCCAGGCAATTCGCAGCCTCGAAACCCATCTTCTCCCATGGAATCAACACGCTGGATAGCTCCGGCTGGGCCATTTCACAGAGCAGCTCGTCGTTATCCACCCCGATGATCGCCACCTGTTCCGGAACCTGTAGGCCCGCCAGCTGGCATAGCTCCGCCGCCTCCCGCGCCCAGACGTCGTTGGTGAGGAACACTCCCACCGGGCGGGGAAGCGCTTTTAGCCAGACCTGCAGCTCCTTGTGCCAGCCGATAAACCCCGTGGCCTCGTGGCGGCGCTCCCATCGGGGGCTGATGGCATAGGCTATGGGTTTGTGTCCGGCTGCGGCCAGCTGCGCGGCGAAGCCAGCCATCCGGTCGCGGTTGCTCCGCACGCTGGGCGCGCCCACCATCGCAAAATGGCGAAATCCGCGCTTCAGAAAGTCCGCGGCCACGAGCTTCCCCACGGCTTGATTGTTCGTGGTGACGAGCGGACGGGAAGCAACGTGCGGCATGAGAACCACCACCACCGGGATGCCACGCCGGCGCAGGGCGGCCATGATCGGGCCTTCATCAAGCTGGGCGATCACGCCGTCCGGCTTCCACTGCAGCAGTATTTCGCGCGGCGTATGGGTGGAGGTATGGCGGAGGATCCAATCCGGTTTGTCGCGGGCGTAGGCGCGGATGCCCCGCAACACGCCCCGATTCGAGCCGGCGTTCCAGTCGATTACGGCGACGATATGCTTCCGGTCGCGGCACGGCAAGGAGGCGGCGGAATTTCTCGGACCCGAATGGGAGCGGTGGCTGGGCATGGAAGGCTATTATAGCGGCGCCGGCTTGGGCGGATGCAACCGACTCCGGGCAGCCGGTCTGGTGGCTGCGACGGCCGATCCGGAGCGGCGCTGCGCTCTCGGCCAATACGCTTGCCAGAGCAGCCAGGCAGGACCATAACGATCCCGAGGCCTCGGGACTCGCCGCAGCGAGCTTGATGCCTTCCCGCACTTTCGTGGAAAACTCCTGTAAAAAACGGACCACAATTTTTACGCCGGCCGTCGGGGGCGACGGCTCCACGGAAACGCCGGTCGTCGACGGCGACGGCTCTAGAAGGGGACGCGACGCCTCTACGGGGGACCGAAGAAAGGCGCTGAGCCGTTGCGCGCCATAAGGCACCACGTTATTGAACCTGGCCCTCCAGAGGCGAGTCTTCGATCCGCGGAAATGTCGCCGAAGGCGACTCTTCGACAGGTCTGGGGCGCACAATCCCGATGGTTATCGGGATTTCCGCCGGGACGACACAAACATCATTATGTCACGCGAAGCCGCGAAGAACGCGAAAATCACACTGCGAGCGTTTCCGTGTTCCTCACCCGGGTATCCTTGGCGTTTTTCGCGGCGCCTGTTCCGATTTCCCTGCCGACGCGTCCGGATTGGCTATCAGGATCGTGCGTCCGTGGCCGGTGGTTTCCGCCGCAGCGCCGTGTCGCCATCGCGGCGGCGGGTGGGGTTGAAGCCGGCTACGCGCCGGTGTGTCCCCTGTGGTAAATTGTTATTTCTGGCGTGCACCGTTCTTCCACCGTAACTCCATCAGCCGCCCGTTATCGACTCCGAGCGATAATTAGATTCTGACGCACTCCCGCGCGCCTACGACTGCTGTATTCTAAGCGGCCCCCACCCGGGGTGTTAGCACAAAACGCGCGATTTTGTTGTCTAAAACGCGCAACTTGATTCCAACCGCCAGGACGTAGATCCGCCATGGCGGGGATGTGGGGGCATAAGAACGCCGCCCTTACCCATGAAGATGGCGGCCTGGAAGGCCGCCCCCCAGCCAGGCAGGGCACGGAGCTGCGAAGAACGCGGAGCAAAACCGCTATTATTGAAGGTGGGTTATACCGCACACGGCTGCTAATGATACATTCCAGGGGCGGGGCCAGCGTGCAGCTGGCCCAGAAAAGCGGCGGGACGCCGCTGCTACCTGCACCTGGCCTGGGAAAGCGGCGGGATGATGCTTCTACTTTGACGAACGGTACGTCTCAATAAGAGCCGTGGGTAGTATAAGGGCCGGGGGCCGGCAGGATTGCGGCGAGCATGAGTTCGATTTCCGGAATGCTCTGGCAATGAAGCTGCTCGGTGTCGGCGAAGGTGGTCCGGGACAGATAGCCTTGCTTGGCGGGTTTGCGATATACATCCACCGCGCGGTCCTGCGGGCGCACGAGCCAATATTCCAGAATGCCCGCCTCGGCGTAGATTTCCGCCTTGCCTTCGTCGAGCGGAACACTACTGACGGCCACCTCGACGACCCGATGCGCCGTGGAAGGATGCGCCGTCGCCCAATCGTCCGCGACGCCGCGCACCACGGACAGATCCGGCTCCGGCTCGGAATCCCGCAAGGTCAGCGGCCCCTCCCGCCGCACTTCAAAACCGTTGGGCACCTGGGCCAACAGGCGCTTCATCAATTTCTGAAGCACCAGCTCAGGCAGAGGGGATTTGGGCATTTTGGTCACCACGATTCCGCGCAGTAATTCCACGTCAGCGGAAAGCAGGCCGGTTTCGCCAGCCCGGTGATATTCGGCCACCGACATCCGATGCACCCGCGCACGAACCGCCGGCATTTCAAGCAACGCTGTCATCATGGCGCATTCTAGGGCACCGGCATTCCCGGTTCAAGTCGGAAGAAACAAAGGCCCTATTCGTATTCGAAGGCGAGGCGGTATAAAATTGTGGGGAAAGTAGTCGGTGGTTTCAGGGTGGTCGCCACGTGGGCCGGGGAGGTGAAATCATACATCGCCGCCTGGAAGATGAAACGACGAAGGGAGAGGTGGTGTGGCATGAGAAGAAAAGCAATTGACGAAGGAACCGTGCAGACGATTGTCCAGCGCGTTTTGTCGGTGGCCAAGCCCGATAAGATCATTCCGTTTGGCTCCGCCGCCACCGGCCGGATGACGCGCGACAGCGACATCGACCTGCTTATAGTGGAACGGGAGATCATAGACCGAACAGCGGAGTATGTGCGCATTCGCACGGCGCTGGGGGATAGCAACTATCCGTTCGGCATCCTGTTCATCACTACGCGGTGGTTCGAGGATGGCAAGGACGTCATCGGCGGGATGGCTTACCCTGCGAACAAGTATGGGAAGGTGATTTATGCCGCGGCGTGAGGAGGCGAAACGCAGGATTGTCGCGCCGTGGCTAAGCCGCGCGCGGTCCGACTTGGGCGCGGCTGGACATTGGGTCGGAGAAGGCTCCCTTTTTTCCAGCGCCGCCGCCTTCCATTGCCAACAGACGGCGGAGAAGTTGATCAAGGCTTTCCTCGCTTGGAACGAGATCGATTTCCCGAAGAGGCACGATCTGAAAGAACTGTTGGATCTCGCCGCTTCCATCAACAAACGTCTGGCGGACGAACTTCGGCAGGTGATCGCGCCGGCCCCGTACGGCGTGGAACTGCGCTATCCAGAAGATCAACCGGAAGCATCGCCTGACGAAGCCCGTCGCGCCCTCACGTTGGCCCGCCAAGTCCGCGATACTATTTTGCCATTATTACCGGATCTATCGGCCGACACTGGTGGCTAAGCGGCCATTCCTAAGGCCAGACCGAATGTTCACATACAAGATCACCACGCCTGAGCCGCGGGTCCATATCGCACGGGCTTCCCTGAACAGCGATTTTCGAGCCCATAGTCACGACTATATGGAATTTGTGGTGGTGTTCCATGGCGCCACAGCACACCGGAGCAGCCTGGGTGTTCAGCCCTTGCGAACCGGCGACGTAATCGCCTTGCGCCCCGGCGCCTGGCACGCCTACGACGACTGCCGCCATTTCCAATACGTCGTTTGCGCCATCGCACCGGAGTTGCTCAGCCGCGAGCTGGCCTGGACTCTTCACGAACCGGCGATCGGCGAGTTGCTTTGGAACGGTCCGCTGGCGCCGAGCAACCAAGGAATCATTATTTTCCACATCGATGCCGAGTGTCTGAAACGTTGTCGCCGGTTACTGGAACAGCTCCATCAGCTTACGCGCCAAGCCACGAACCGGAGGCCAGCACCAATCATTGCCACGGTACTGATGTTCCTGGATGCACTGGCCTACCAATATGCCTCCGCCCGGCGCCTGGGCGCTCCGCCCCCGCCGCATCCCGCGGTACCCAAAGTCATCCAGCTACTGGAAGCGGATTTGCAACACCCGTGGACGAGGCAAGAACTGGGGGCACGGGTGTATGTGGACCCGGC
>JAKCCC010000184.1 GCA_021838985.1 Planctomycetota bacterium | reverse complement strand
TGATAGAACGCTTTCTCCTCCGGTGTCAACCCCAGAGCCGCCATGGCTTTCTCCTTATTCACCCATCGCGTCGCGGATCATCCTGCGACCTAACTGATCCTAGCTCTCCCCGCCGCCGCGTCAATTTGAAAAATTCATCACTGGTGGTGAAAATTCAACACTATTATGCCAAGCTCAGCCCCATCCTTCCTGTGGCCGGCGGCTTTTTTGCCTGAGGTGAGCATCGCCTGCCGCGCCCCGCTGACCGCCCGTGGATTTGGCCATCGCTATCTTTCCCCGACCCACGCCCTGCACCTGCATGGCTACCACGGACGGGTGAACATTGATGGGATCCTCTACGACCTGGCCCCCGGCGACATCACCTTCAGCCCTGCCCGGCGAAGCAGTTGTTACGATTTACCACGTCCCGGCTGGCATTGGTGCGTGCATTTCCAGCCGGCACCAGGGCGGCGTGGAGATCGGTTGCGCTTTCCACGGCACTTTTCCCTCGGAGCCTACCGCTGGCATGGCCAACAACGCATGCAGCGTCTGGCGGACTTGTGGACCCAGACCAACGGGCGTTCGCCGCGGAGTCGGTTGTACGAAGCGATCCTGACTGTGGAATTCCAACATTTTCTGCTATGGCTGGCGGAAATCCTGCTTCCATCTTCCGCCCGTGCCGACGCTGGACGGCGCGGTCAGAGAGCGGTGCAGCAAGCCGCCGCCTGGATTGCCGGCCATTTTAACGAGCCGCTGCTCATCCCCACCCTGGCAGAACGTTTGCAGGTCTCCCAGAACTACCTGGCCCGCCGTTTTCGGGAACATTTTGGCATGACGATGTCGCATTACCTGTTGACGCAACGGCTGCAATACGCGCATCATCTGTTGACCAATACGGATATGCCGGTCGGTCACATCGCGCGGCAGGTGGGCCTGCCCGATCCGCGGCATTTTAACAAGCAGTTCCGTCGCTTTTATGGCCAGGCGCCGTCGCTGGCGCGAGTCCAGCGTAAATCCATTACGCCCGCGTGACACGCGATGCTTTCAGTTTCGCCGACGTATCGAGGTATAATGATGGGGATGAACAAGGGTATTTATCGCTGGTTATTACTCGCTGCGTCGGCCGTACTGCCGGGGGTGGGACGAGCCGCCGTCACCGCATACCTGAATCAGGGCGCGGGTTTCCGTCCGCCGGCGGTTCCCTTAATCGCCTTTGATCCCTATCTGAGCGTATGGTCTGAAGCGACGCATCTGGCCAACCACCGCACCCGCTTCTGGAATTCGGCGGTCCAAAACCTGGTGAGTTTGGTTCGCATTAACGGTGTGCCCTACCGTCTGATGGGGGGACGACCGGTTGGCATCGGCGCTTTGCGCCAACGCAGCGTGGCGGTGTTTCCGACCCGCACGATTTATCGCTTCGCCGGCCATGGCGTGGCGCTAAGGCTCACCTTCACCACTCCCCGCCTGCCGTCGAATCTTAATTTATTTTCGCTTCCCATCACCTACCTGACGTGGACCGTGCGTTCCACCGATGGTCGTGTACACAGGGTGGAGGTATACTACAGCACCAGTTCCAAATTAGCGGTCAACGGTCCCCGCGTCCGGGTGCGCTGGCAACGCGTATCCCGAGGCCATCTAATGGCTTTGCGCCTCGGAGCCGTCCATCAGGATGTTCTGCAGAGCGCCGATGGAATTCACTGGGGCTATCTCTATCTGGCGGCACGGCACGACCAAATCCGCCAGGCTGTTATTGCCTCGAATACCCGTTGTCTCGAACATTTCGTTCGGACCGGCTATTTGCCGGTAACATCATCCGGCCCTATGCCGCGGCCGGTGGCGGATCGTCAGCCCGTGGAGGCCATGACGCTCAGATTGGGCCAAGTCGGCGCCCAACCGGTGTCACGGTGGCTGATGGTGGGCTTGGATGAACGCTGGGCGATTAACTATTACGGCCAATGGCTGCGCCCCTATTGGAAACGCCACGGCGCCTCCGCCCTGACGATGCTCGCCTTTGCCGCCAGCCAGGAACCGGCGCTGCGGAAACAATGCGCCAGGTTTGATCGCCAGGTGATGGCCGATTGCACCCGGGTGGGCGGGCGCCGTTACGCCCGGATCGCGGCCCTGGCCTATCGGCAGGCCTTCGCCGCGGACGCTCTGGCCGCCGACCCCCATGGCGAGCCGTATTTGTGCACCTTTGAAAACACCAGCGGAGGCGACATCAGCACGCTGGATGTGATTTACCCCGCGTCGCCGGAATGCCTGCTGTTTTGTCCGACCCTGCTGAAGGCCATGTTGGTTCCCGTGCTGAATGATTCCTATCCGCCGCACTGGCCTTTTCCCTTTGCGCCGCATGACCTGGGACGATTCCCGGTTGCTACCGGCCACCCGCACAGCGGCGGCGAAATAATGCCCGTGGAAGAAAGCGGCAATATGTTGATACTCGCCGACGCGGTTTCCAGGCTTGACGGCAACGTTCGTTTCGCCTCGCGTTACTGGGGACGGTTCCGGCAGTGGGCGGAGTATTTGAAGAAGAACGGTTTTGATCCCGGCCGGCAGCTCTGCACCGACGATTTTGCCGGCCCGATAGCCCATGACGCCAATCTGTCCGTCAAGGCGATTATTGCCATCGGCGCCTATGGCCAGATGTGCCGGCTTAAGGGGCAGATCCGTCGCGGCCAGCGCTATCTGGCGCTGGCCCGGCGCTGGGCGGGAAAGTGGATGGTCAAGGATGCTGACCGGCGGCATTATGATCTGGCGTTCGGCGCCCGCGGCACCTGGAGCCAGAAATACAATCTGATCTGGGATCGGGTCTTGCGGCTACATTTGTTTCCGCCCTCCGTGGCGAAGCGGGAAATAGCCTTCTATTTGCGGCATCTGCAACTTTATGGCTTGCCCCTGGATTCGCGAAAGCTATACACCAAAACCGATTGGACCATCTGGACCGCCGCCCTGGCCCGCAATCCCGCGCACTTTCGCCGGCTGGTTGGAAAGGTCTATGAATTTTTGAACCGCACCCCGGATCGCGTGCCGCTGGCCGATTTCTACTGGACCCAGAATGCCCATCAAGCCGGTATGTTCGCCCGCCCTGTGATGGGCGCCGCGTTCATGCCGTTGTTGCTGCACCGCCGCCTCTGGAAAAAATGGTCTACCCGTGGCGCCTCAACGCCCGGCGATTGGGTCAAGGGTCTGCCGCCGCGCCCCGTGCTCCGCACCGTCGTGGCTCCCGCGATCGAGCATCCCGTTACGTGGCGGTATACCCTGCATCGACCCCACGGCCACTGGTACCAGCCGGGCTTTAACGATCATCAGTGGAAACAAGGCTCGGCGGGGTTTGGTACGCCAGATCCCGGTGTGATGCCGCGCACAGCCTGGACCTCCGACAACATCTGGCTGCGCCGCACGTTCACCATGCCAGCGGGGCATTTTCCCCACCTGATGGTTTATACGTACCACGATGAGGACCTGCGGCTTTTTATCAACGGTGTCCTGGCGGCGAAGCAAGCCGGCTACACGACGTGCTACGTAGCGCTGCCGATTCGCCGCGCCGCGCTAAAAACCCTTAAACCCGGCCCGAATCTTTTCGCGGCGCACGTACACCAAACCATCGGTGGCCAGTTTTTTGATGCGGGTTTGGTGCAGGTGCTGCCGTCGGTGAAGAAGCCGTGGCGCATTCGCTGATAAAGCGTCCCTCATTTTGCGAACCGTCCCTGAGCTCCGTTGCGGACGGTCTCCCCAAGCCCGTCTTCCACCTGCGGATGATGACAATGCCGCCAACCACTCGTCTATAGAGCGGTTCAGCTTGTTACGTAGCGAATACCGAATGCGTCTGCGCGGCCGCGGCCGAGGCGGGGCGGGTCGGCACGCTGCGGCGCCTGGGGGGCATTGGGAAGCGACGCCGATGATCGCGACTTGGCGACCGTCCGGTCCCACCGCGGCGCTGGAGATCGAGGCGGCCGGATACCAGCTGCGGCTACGGCCGCCATATTCGCCGGACCAGAATCCCCTCAAGAAGATGTGGTCCAAAATCAAGGCATTCCTACGTGCGGCCAAGGCCGGTTGTACGGAGGAACTGGAGCGCGCCGTCGCCGCGAGGTTGGAAAAGGTTACGCCAGAGGACGCCCGGGGATGGTTGGAGTCCGGCGGATATCGCCACATTAAAAGTTAAACTGCTCTAAAGCGACAACTGATCGATATAACAGGACTCGAAATGCGGGTCCAGATTCAATTCGATAATTTCCATCCGCTTGGCCGTCTGGGCGATTTCCACTGCCACGGCGGCCTCGAGCATGGCCAGATACGCGCCTCCCAGGGAAGTATTGCCTACCACTTGGATCTGCCGCGGGTTAAAACCAGGCAATAAACCCGCGATGATGGCGTTTTCCACATTCACATGCATGCCGAATCCTCCGGCCAGATACAGCCTGCGAATGGCCGCTGCTTTCAGGCCCAGCCGCTGCAGAAGAATGGTGATGCCCGCGGCAATCGCGGCTTTAGCCTGCAGCAATGTCGCGATATCATTTTCACTGACCAGCAAAGGCTGTTTGCCCGGCGCCCAGCCGACCCGCAGCGCCCGGCCATAGCCGTCGACCGCGGAAAGGTGTTCCTGAGCGCCGGGACAACACGCCGGCGCGAACCGGCCGGCGGCGTTAAGCAGGCCGACCTGTCGTCCTTGGCCGAGCATATCAATGTAAGCCGAGCCGCAGAGACCGACCGGCGGACCAGCGCCAATAACTTCCCGGTGCAGCGTAAACGCCGGTTCCAGACCGAAACGCAGGTGGCTGATCGCCCCGGCCCCGGCCCGCATGCCGGAGAGCAGCCGGGAACCTTCAAAGGCCGGACCGGCGGCGGTAGCGCAGCCCAAGATCCTGGCGCCGTGTTTGAGAATGATTTCGCCGTTGGTGCCAACATCGACCAGCAGGCTGGGGCCGTCGTCATAAACCAGCCCGCTGGCGACGATGCCCGCGGTTAAATCCGCCCCAACGTAGGCCGCGGCGCTGGCCAGCAGATGGATGACCGAGCCGTTGGATTGGGCCGTTGTGCCCGCGCCGTCCGGCAGGGCGCCCGCGCCGGGCCGGTCGGCGGCTGCGGGCAGCACCAGGCCAAGCTCCTGCGGCCAAACCAGGCGATGCTCCAGAAACGGTGCGGTAAACGGGGCCACGCCCATGGAGGTGGGATCCACCCCGGCGAAAAGATGCAACATGGTGGTATTGGCGGCCACGG
>JAKCCC010000183.1 GCA_021838985.1 Planctomycetota bacterium | reverse complement strand
CGCTTCGGTCCGCTGGTAGAAGTCCAGGACAGGAAAATTAGAATAGCGAACCGCCCCGTTAACCGCAACGTTATACCGCACACGGCTAGCAATGATACATTCCAGGGGCCAAGCAGGGTGCATCTGGCCCTGAAAAGCGGCGGGACGCCGCTTCTACTTTCACGAACGGTACGTCTCAATAAGAGCCGTGGGTAGTATAATATGGAATCGCCGTACCAACGGGTGTGGCCAGATTTGGTGGCATGAACGTGCCGACGGACGGCCTAAATGCCGCTGTTGAGCCAGTTGGGAATTTGGCACTATCGTTGCTGACCGGCCTGGGCCAGGCCATCAAGCCGCACCCATGCCAAGCGGGAACGCCGAATCAATCATAGGCTCGCCGACGGAACTCCATGGCTCCCTCCCACCGCAGGTCGAAGATTCCCCCGGTGGCCACAGCCCCAAGTGCCGTAGCTGGGCCGCTGGTTCGACGGCCCGGCGGCGGATGTCCACCGTGGCGGATCCTCGACTTATTACGGATTCCCTCCGCGTTCCTACTTAGCTGATCATCGCCCGGTTTCGCCGATCGGGTTCCTGGATCCAACGGCCGTGGACGGAGGTCGGTTCGCGCGCAGCGTGGTCAGCACAAAAAAATGATCGCTGGGATATAGGCCATCTCGCCTGGTCGAGTCGCCCTCTTCGGCGACCAGGCCGTGGGCGCGGATGATGCGGGCCGGTGTAAATTTCCAGCCGCGGCTTAGGAAAATCAGGTCCGTCGGCCAGTCCGCCACGGGGCGCCCGGTGTAGTTCTGCCAGGTTCCCCAACGCCTTGCCGGCGGTTTCGCGGCGTAGTTGAAGGCATCCACCAACGCAGCGCGGCTGTGGCGGCCACCGCGTAAAGCGTCGTAGACCGGCCGATCCGTCCACGGATGGTTCATATCGCCCAGGACGATCGCTAAGGCCTGGGGATAGCGCCGCTGCCAGCGTTCTAGGATGATCCGCAGTTTTGCCGCGCTGGCGGCGGCGTTATGGTTGCCGTGGCGCAGATGTGTATCCAGCACAATAATCAGCGGCACGCGCCCCCGCTTATCGCGCAGCACAGCGAGCGAGTAGTAAGCGTTTTCGGTCGGATTAGTCGCCAGATGGTGCGGGCGCAGCAATCCGTACGCGCCCGCAAGACGCGCGAAACGCCGGATATAAAAAATCTGATTCCAGGAAGCCAGGGCCTGATCCAGCGCGGAAAAAAGGTTGCCGGAAAGACCTTCCCCCGCAGGCCAATGGGCATAATCGGTCAGCCGGACGGCCAGCCAGCCGGTCTGGGCGGGGGTGGCGGCCTGCAGGGCCAGAATGCCGGGACGGTAATGGCGTAGGATGGCCAGCAGCACGCCCCGGCGGCGCGACCAGCTATGGGCGCCGGCATTCGGTTCGATATTATTGATATTGGCGGTCATGGCCACCAGCACCGCCGACGCCGTACGCCGGGACGGCGGGGGGATCACCCGCGGCGTGCGCCAACGCAGCAACACCCAGGCCGCCACAGCCAGCAGCACCATCGCCGCCACCATCCCGGCGGCGCGGTGAAATTCCGGTCCCCGAAGGCGACTCGCCTCAGTGCCTTGCCGCATGTTGACCTTTCCCGCGGTGGCACGACCGCAGCAGCCGGCGCATGGCATAATCCGTCAGCGCCGGCAGCACAGCGGCCAGGCCCAGCGCCCAGCGGGAAGCGCGATGGGGCCACAGTTCCGGCCGAGGGCGCTCCACCAGGCGGACTATTTTTTCGGCCACACTTTCGGCGCTTTGGATAATTCCCAGCGCCTTCACCCGGCAGCCGCTGCGCTGCGCGGCCACCGTGAAAAAATTGGTGCGGGTGCTGACGGGGTGTACCGAGCTGACCGTAACACCGGAACCGGTTAACTCCAGGCGCTGCGCCTCCACCAGGGACAATTGCGCCGCCTTGGTGGCGGCGTAGGCGCCCATGTACGGCAAGGCGCGGCGGGCCACCGCCGAGGAAATGACGATGATATGCCCCGTGCCCCGCGGGCGCATCAGCGCCGCGGCCTCGGCCATCACGTACCAGGTGCCCAGGAAATTGACGCGCCAGATTTCCTCCATCTGGGCGTCCGTGATGTCGGCCACCGCGGCGCACAAACCAAAACCGGCGTTGGCGATGGCGACATCCACACGGCTGAATTTTTTCTGCGCCAGCGCCAGCAGTTGCCGCACCTGCGCCCGTTGCGCCACATCACAGATCTGCACTTCCGCCTGCCCCCCCAGGCGGCGAACCTGCTGGGCGACTTCGGTCAGCTGATCCCGACGCCGCGCTCCCAGCACCAAGTGGCAACCGCGACGGCCCAGCGCCAGCGCCGTGGCCGCACCCAGCCCGCCAGAGGCGCCCGTGATGACCACGACCTTGCCTGCGAGCGTTTGGGACATCCCCTACCACTCCGGGCGCGCTGTCCGCCAAGTTTCAGGCCCCGGACTCCGGGCTAAACAGCGTCCGCTCCATCCGGCGGGCCTGACACGCCGGACAATACCAGCTCCACCGCCCATCTGCCCCGCTACGATCGGCGCGGATGGCGGCGCCGCATCGGTCGCACGGCTCACCGGCCCGATCATAGACGCGATTGGGCGCAGCTTCAGCCGCGCCGGATTGCAACGCCGCATGGCAGGCGGCCACGAGCCGCTCCCGCGCCGCGGTCGCGGTGCGTTCCCATTGGGCCCGGGAGAGCACGGCCGCCGGGGTCGCGGGATGTAGCCGCATCGCAAAGAGTATCTCACACTTACTCGGATTGCCGATACCAGCGATCAACTGCTGATCCAGCAGCACCTGGGCCACGGTATACCGCGGCGGATAGTGCAGACCGGCCGCCCAAGTCTGTGGTGAAAACCCTTCCTCCAGCAAATCCGGCCCTAAACCCGCCAAATAGGGATGTTGCCAAACCTGGGCGGTTGGCAAAATCACCAGCAAAGGCCGCCCGGAAAGCACGACCCGCATCCCCGTCGCCAAAGTGAAGCGGAGCAGCGGCCGGCGGCCAGGCCGCAGCAGCAGAGGCCGCAGGACGGAGCCGGTGTCGCCGCTGGCGGCCTGGTTAAGTATAGGGGACGAGACCGTCATTTCCACCGCCCAGCGCCAACCGCGCAACGGATGGCAGATCCAACTGAGGCCGTGACTGAAATCCCACAGCAGCCATCGGCCATGCGCGTACACGCGCTGAACCGTTTGCCCGGCACAATGTTTCAACAGCACATTGGCCTGCCACCGGTCGGCGCGCACATCCAGCCGTTCCACCTGCCGCCCGGCGAGCAGATGATGCAGCCGATACGCCAGGGCTTTGACTCCGGGCCCGTCCATCGCGTCATCCCGCCATGGCCACGCGCAGGGTGGATCCGATGTCGGCGGGCGAGGCCGCTATCCGCACGCCGGCGGCTTGCAGGGCGTCTATTTTGCTTTGCGCGGTGCCCTCCGAGCCGCTGATGATGGCGCCCGCATGGCCCATGCGCCTCCCCGGCGGCGCGGTGCGACCGGCGATAAACGCGGCCACCGGCTTGGTTACCGCCCGTTGGATAAATGCGGCGGCGTCTTCTTCAGCCGTGCCGCCAATTTCGCCAATCAGAACGATGCCGTCCGTCTGGGCGTCCTGCTGGAACATCGTCAGAACCTCAATGAAATCCAGCCCCTTGATCGGGTCGCCGCCAATGCCCACGCAGGTGCTTTGGGCAAAACCCTGCTGCGTGGTTTGCCAGACCGCTTCGTAGGTCAACGTACCGGAACGACTGACAATGCCAATGTTTTTCCGGCCGGGCGCCGGAACTTGATGGATATAACCAGGCATAATGCCGATCTTGCACTGGCCCGGCGTAATGACACCCGGACAGTTCGGACCGATCAGGCGAACTTTTTCACCATACCCGGCCAACATGGCCTTCACCTTCACCATGTCCAGCACCGGAATGCCTTCGGTAATGGCGACAATTGTCCGGAGGCCCGCGGCGGCGGCCTCGACTATGGCGTCCGCCGCGAAAGGAGCGGGCACGAAAATCATGGTCGCGTCCGCACCGGTGGCGCGCACCGCTTGGTCCACCGTGTCGAAGATCGGCAGACCATTGGGATCGTTCGTACCGCCTTTACCGGGACTTACTCCGCCGACCAGGCGCGTTCCGTACTGCAAACAGGCGGCGGTATGGAAAGCGCCCCCGCCCCGCCCCGTGATACCTTGGCAGATGACACGTGTGTTTTGGTCCACAAGGATCGACATAAAACCCGACTCCTACGCTCCCGCGGCGGCGACAATCCGCCGCCCTGCTTCATTTAAGTCCTTGGCCGTCCGCAGGGTCGGTAAATCCTTCTTGGCGGCGGCCAACAAAGCATTCGCCTCCCGCACCCGGGTTCCTTCCAACCGCACCACTACCGGCACTTTGAATCCCAGTTCGCGGCCCGCCTGCACCAGCGCTTCGGCAATCAGATCGCAGCGGGCGATGCCGCCGAAAATATTCACCAGGATGCCGCGAACATTCGGATCCGCCAGAATAATGCCGAAGGCTTCGCGGGCGCCTTCGGGCGTCACCCCGCCGCCAACATCCAGAAAATTCGCCGGCCGGCCGCCATGCAGTTGAATCACATCCATCGTGGCCATGGCCAAACCGGCGCCGTTGACCACGCAGGCAATCTGCCCGTCGAGCTTAATGTAATTCAATCCCGCCGCGGCAGCGCGGATCTCCAGCGGATCTGTTTCGCTGTCATCCTTAAGCGCCGCGATCCGGGGGTGCCGCCACACGGCGTTATCGTCGAAGTTCACCTTCGCGTCGAGCGCCAGCAGACGGCCGTCGGTGGTGCGCACAAGTGGATTGATTTCCGCCAGTGACGCGTCGTGGTCCAGGAAAAACCGGACCAGCTTTACCAGAAGATCCGCGAAACCGCCGATCAGCCCGCCCTTAAAGCCCAACGCCACCGCGATCTGCCGGGCTTGGAACGGCTCCAGGCCTCGCCCAGGAGCCACCAGCTGACGGATGATGGCGGTCGGCCGCTGGTGCGCGACCGTTTCGATCTCCACGCCGCCTTCGGCGGAGGCAATCACACCGACGGCGCCCTGGGCGCGGTCCACCGCCACGCCCAAGTAATACTCATGGCTGATCTCCACCGCGGCGGCAATCAGTAACTTCTTCACCGGCAAACCCTGCGGCGGCGTCTGCGGCGATACCATCCGATGCGTGAGCATGAATTCGGCCGCCGCCCGCGCCTC
>JAKCCC010000182.1 GCA_021838985.1 Planctomycetota bacterium | reverse complement strand
CGCCGGATAGCCAACCCACCTTGCCGCCGCTCGCGTCGCCCCCTGGCGACCAGGCTTTGTCGAGTCGCCCTCTTCGGCGACCCGCGGGAGTCTTGAGCCACGCGCTGGTGGCACGGGAAGCGAAGTTGCTGTTGGCGGTTAATCGGGCCGTCGTGTGCGGCCATCTGGAACGGGCGATCGCGATCAACCTGCTCAGCCGCCACTTGCAATTAAGCGCCACGGAGGCGCGTTCGTTGGTGGGACATCCTAGCCAGAAAGCAGCCGCGCCGGCCCCTGGCGGCGCCTCGACAAAAATGGATGGATCGTGAACGCCGGTAAAAGCTCTCTGTTTTCAGCAGGCGGCGTTGGGACACCGGGGAAGGGTGTGACCGGATTGCTTGGCAAACGCCGGCCCGCAGCGATAGCGCCAAGCCCCCAACGTCTTAGAACTCCAGCGGCGGCATTCATGCCGCCCGTGGGTATGTCCCCGCCCCAATAGCCGGCCACATCCCCGGGGAGCGCCCACGGAAAATCGACAACGAAAAACCACGGCGTAGCCGCCGCTGATCGCCGACGGCTGACCGCTGGGGACTTGGTCAGGTGAACATATGGACCCATTGTTACGCAAATCATTTGTCGGCGAGGTGCTGGAGGTTCAACCCGGCCGCCGCCAGATTGTCGCCTGTATTTCCACCGCTGCGGTGGATCGGGACGGCGAAGTGGTGCTGCCCGCCGGGCTGCTGAAAAAGAATTACGCCGGCCTGACCGTCTTTTACAACCACGACACCACCCGGCCCGTTGGCGTGGCCCAGTGGGTCAAGACCCGCGGCGGCCGGGTGTTGGCCAAGTACCGCTGCACGGATAAGACCCAGTTCGCCCGCGATGTGTTCGCTTTGGCCCAGGACGGTGTGCTGACTTCCTACAGCGTCGGCTTTGCCCCGCGGGAAGTTTCCCCGCCGACCCCAGCGGAAGTCGCCGAGCGCCCGGAACTGGCCGCAGTGCGGCGCATGTATCGGCGCTGGGAACTTCTGGAGTTCAGCCTGGTGGGAATTCCGGCCAACCCCGAAGCCACGATGCTGGCCATCAGCAAAAAAGTTTCACCGGAAACCTGGGCGGTGCTTCAGCCATCGGTGGACGGAGGCGGCCATTCCCCGGCTCTGCAACGCGCCGCGCCCAGTGATTCCACCCGCGCCAAAGCCCTGGTTGGTCCGCCGGCCCCGCGTCATTTAAGCAGCGCCGAGATCGCCGCGCTTATCGCCGGCCGCCTCCAGCCGCCCGATTGGGACGCTCTGCTGGACCGCATCCTCGCCCGCCACGCGGGCCAGGTAGAATAATGGGAAGTTATTTATGTCAACCATCTGGCCTCGTCCGTAGCGCCGCAAGCCGTCCACTGGAATCATGCCATTGATCGAAGGTTGCGCTGGAAATCCTCTCCCGGAAAATTCGAGCCTTCGGACCAACCCGCCGCTGACGTTCTAGAGGCCGCCATTGACTACGCGGTGGACCAAAGACAGGATGCGATGGCCGTCGCGGCGACTTCCGGGCTATGTAGCGCCGATGCCCCATCGGCCATGTGAGCAGCCGACGAGGGCGTCGGCTCTACGAGCGCTCCTGGCTATGAGCAATGACCGGTTCACCGGCGTACTTCACGCAGCGCGAGACTCCTGCTCTGAAAACGACACTGGCTCTCCCAAGCCGTCATGGACCAAGCCGTTGGGAAATAACCGCTGGCAGCTTGACGATGGCGCCTATGCCTATTGGATTGACTGGATTGTAGCGCCATCCGCCTTAACCCCACAGGCTGGTGTTCCCCGTGAATCGGCCCAGTCTCTCGACCTGTTTCAGATAACCTCCAAGGCATCCCGGTCGCCGAGCTGTGGAAACGGAGCGTGCGGCTCGGTTTGGTACCAGTAGGCCACGGACGCGATGTCATCCTGCAGGGGCAGATAACGGCCTTCACTGCGCCAGCCGATCGCCTGCATGGCGACTTTGATATCTTTTTGGAAATGAATGGGGTCCGCAATGTGGAAACGGTACAGACCGTGTCGATTGCCCGGCTTGCCGTCGCAGGCGCCCAGCGGATAACCCAGAAATGGGGCGGAAAAGTTTTGCCCGAAACCCCAGGCGCCGCCGAAATAATCTTCCGTACCGGTGCCGCAGATGGTGGGAAATTCCTGATCGCCGTCGAGGAATATTTTGATTTCACCTTCCCCCCACCAGCCCGCGGAGTTCTGCTGCCAGGCCATATAGGTTCCCACATAGTGTCCCTGGCCGCGCACCCCATCCAGGATGACGTAATCCTGCTTATAAGGTAGCGGATGGCAACGGCGAAACTGGGCGTGAAAACAGGCCTCGTCGCGGGCCACTCCGCGGAGCGCATAGCTGATGGCGTAATAGAAACCGCCGACATCCTCCGGCGCGCGGTTTTCGAGGGTTACCTTCGCGTGCTGGCGAAACGGCATGGGAAAGTAGCAGTTAAAGCCGCCTGCGGGATTTACGTTGATGGGCAGGGCCAGCACATTGGTGCGTGTTTTCCAGCCGTTGCAGAAGAAATCGCCGAGCGGCGTTTCGACACTGGGGGCGTCTTCGCCGTCCCAATACATGCGCAAAATCAGGTCGCGATAGTACTTCGCATCCACCGTGCACCAAAGATGCTCAATCCCGCCTGGTCCGGCCACATCCATAATCGTCACCGTGGATTCCCGGGGCACGCGGATACACGGCCGAACCTTCCACGACTGGCCAAGATCGCGGGCGGCGCCTTGCCGGGCCCACGGCTGACCGATACGGGCGACCTCGGTCTGCGGCGTAGCGCTGACTTGGGCCATGCCGCCCCGGCCTTTTTCGCCATAAACGTTTTCCGCGGTAATCCAGCGGGTTTGGGCGGAGGAAAGTTTCGTGATGCTACCGAGATTCATGGCGATCTTCCCATAGGACGTTGGTCAAACCGTAGGCGGCGCTTATTTCGGCTTGATCCACCTGCGTTGGGCGGAGGCACGGTACATGGCCTCCATCACGGCGACGCGTTGCGCGGCCTGCCGTACGCTGACCAAGGGCAGGGTGGGGGTGCTCAGGGCGTCGAGAAATAGCGCCAAGCCAGCCGGCTGCGCCGGCGGCAGGGGACTGAACGGTTTGGCGCCGTCGGCCCCTGGGATTTTATTGCTGGTCATAAAAAGTTGGCCGTTGATAATGCTGGCATGCCCTTCGGTCCCTGAGACCAGCAACGTTACCGGGTTGGCCACGTCCACCCAACCGGCGGCGAGCGTTCCCGTGACACCGTTCTGGAAACGGATCAGGGCTTCGCCGGTTTCATCACAGGCGCCATAACGGCCGGTGATGCTGCGGATATCCGCGGTCACTTCGGCCACCTCGCCGCAAAACCACATCAGGATATCCAGCATATGCGTTCCGAGATCGCCAAAGGCCCCGCATCCGGCCCGGCGCGGGTCCGCCATCCAGCACCATTCCTCCGCCGGGTTGCCGGGCTTCGGATCAAACCATCCGCCCAGCGCGCCGCCATGGCACATGGAACCGCGTACCCGTGTGATGCGCCCGAAATGACCGGCGTCCAAATGCTCCTTGACGGCCAGCAAAGCTGGCTGACCGCGGCTGGCGTAGCCGGTTTGAAAAAGTACGCCGGCTTCGGTAACCGCGTCGGCCATGGCGTAAGAATCCTTGGCGCCCAATCCCAGCGGCTTTTCAGCGAAAATGTGTTTCTTCGCGCGGGCCGCGGCGATGACCAGCTTTTTGTGCCGGTGCGTTTCGGAACCGATGATAACGGCCTGCACTTCGGCATCCTTTAGAGCCTTGGCGGGGCTGCGGATGGTTCCGGCCGCCAGCTCCGGCGCCCAGCGGGTGGCGCGGGCGGGGTTGGGATCCCAAACGTACCGGACCTTTATTTCCAGTTGTCTTTGCTTAAGCATATTGACGAAACCAGGAGTATGGACATGGGCGCAGCCCAGTAAAGCCACGGTAGGCATGGGAAGTCCTTTCTAAAGCCGTCCCGGCCGGCGCGGGTGCCCGGCCACCGGCGTACGGGCCGCCGGGCTAACCAGTAAGACCAAACCGGCCCGGCCGTTCACCGACCGCAATCCCGGCGCCGGGGGAACCGCGGTTGGTTATTTTCCCCATAACCAGTCTACATCCACGGGGACCGCCACCTGCTGGCCGGAGGGCGCCACCAGCGTCACTCCGGCGTTACTGCGCTTAAGACTCGCCACCGCCTCGAAACCGGGCGGTGTGGCCGCGACGGCCATAATGTAATTGACCATCAGCGGCCGCTGGGGATCGAGCGTTAAGCTGGTGCGGTAGCCCAACCGCGTCAGGGAGTTCGGTTCGGCCGATTCCGCCAGGCCAAGATTAAAATAGCTGGTCACCTCTTCCAGTCCCAGGACATTGATATGGCGCCCGTTCCAGGGGGCATAATGGCGGCCACCGTTGGAAAACCAGAAGACGGTTCCCGTAAGCACCTGCGGGTCTTTCAGCGCCAACCAAAGGTAGCCTTGCCGGGGGAAGGTCACTGCGGTCCAGCCGAGCCGCAGCGCCGGGTCGGCACACAGCTGCACCGCATCTTCGTAACCGCGGCGGGCGGGATAGTGGCTAAGATCGGTGGTGCCGCCGGCGGCCAGGGGCGCGGCGGAAAGCTGCTCAAACCTCGCCCCGGGCCGCAAAGCCGACGCCCCGCGCGAGGCTTCACTTTCCAGGGCGTGTGGAAAAACCTGGGCGTACGCAAACGGAGCGGTGGTGATACGCCCGCAGGCCGGTGGATCGGGGAACTTGAGCATGGCGTGATGGCCGGGATTCACCGGGCCGCTCATCCCGGAAATCACATGGCGGCAGTACACGGCGTTGTGCCCGTCCTGCAAGGCCAGGTATTTGTCCACGCGGCCCGGTCGCACGGCCAGGGTCTGGAATAGATGCAGGGTGCTGCGCTGGCCCTGGCGTCCGACGGACTGCAGGGTCCAGGGGTTATTGGCGGTTTCGCCGTGCACGGGATGCTTCTCGCCCCGCCAGGGGGAGGCGTTGTCACCGAAGGTCAGGCAGAAAAAGTCGCCGCGAAGGACTTGCAGGATTGGCGGCAAGCTTTTATCCGCCGGTTCCGTGGCCCACGGCGCCACGGACAGCGGTTCAATGGCCTTACCGTGCCGATCAAAGGTGACGGGACCAAGGTGCCCGCCCTGAACGGTGACAAACAATTCCACCTGGTCATTGGCCAGGCGCCAGGAGGGCTGACCAAGAATCATTTGCGGTTCCGCAATCGCAGGCATT
>JAKCCC010000181.1 GCA_021838985.1 Planctomycetota bacterium | reverse complement strand
GTGTCTTTCGTGTCTTTCGTGGTTGGAAATCCGTGTAAGTCCGTGTAAGCGTGGTTTTTCGCTGCGGTTTGCCGGCTGCGCCGTGGCTGTCCGGACCGTCTTTACGCCGCCGCCGCCGCGCCGGGATCCGTGATCTGCACGAAAAACTCCTCCAGGGTCGCCCCGCCGGAACGCATCTCCCGCAGCGCCCAACCGCGTTGGTGAATGACGGCGGCAATCTGTTCCTTCAGCGTCGCATCCAACGTGCCCGTGACCGCCAGAGTGCCGGCCACCCCGCCGGCCAGAATTTCCACCTGTTGCACGCCCGGCAGGGCATCCAGGGCACTGCGCACCTGGGCGACCGGCCCTCGCACTTCCACCACCAGTCGCCCCGCGCCGCGGCCAGCCCCTTGCTGCTTAAGCTCTTCCGGCGTACCTTGGGCCAGGATCCGCCCGCGCCCGATAATAATAGCGCGCTGACAGACCAGCTCCACCTCTGAAAGAATATGCGTGGACAGCAGCACCGTATGCTGTCCCGCCAGATTGGCAATCAATTTGCGCGTCTGGCGAATCTGCGCGGGGTCCAGGCCCACCGTCGGTTCATCCAGCACCAGCACCGGCGGATTGTGCAGCAACGCATCGGCGATGCCCAGGCGTTGGCGATACCCTTTCGACAGGTTGCCCACCAGCCAGCGCAACCGGTCGGACAGCCAGCACATTTCCGCCACTTGCGCGATGCGCCGACGCAAAACCGCGCGCTCCATGCCGCGGAGCTTGCCGCGGAAGATCAAATATTCCTCCACCCGCATTTCCGGGTACAACGGCGTATTTTCCGCCAGGTAGCCGATCTGTCGCCGCACCGCCAGCGATTGCTGGAACACATCTAAACCGGCCACCCGGGCCATTCCACTGGTTGGAGGCAGAAAGCACGTTAACATGCGAATGGTCGTGGTTTTTCCGGCGCCATTAGGCCCTAAAAATCCGACTACCGCCCCTTTGGGAACTTCGAAGCTGATGTGGTCCACCGCGAGGAATTTTCCGTAGGCCTTGGTTAACCGGTCCACGACAATATCCGCGGGGTTGGCCATCAATAGTCCTCCTGCCCGAAAAGTCGTATGTTTATAACCGATACTACGAAATGTCAACGTCGCCGGTTCGCCTGGGCGCATGTCCGTACTTGCGCGGGCTGCAGCGCCATGCCAACACCGGGTTTTTTATTCCGACGCGCCTCGGGAAACCAGCGCGCCATCAGCTCGGAGCCGGCCGGCGCCCCCGCACGTGCCGTGGCTCCGGGCCACCGCCACCTGTGCGGCGTAACTACGAACATTTACCCGGCTCGCCTTCTGCATGGCGCAGTCCGCCCGAAGTCCACCCCCGGACTCCACCCTCGGACTCCACCCAAGTTTGATAATCTTCCCTTCGTCATTCGCATCGCGGCACAATACCGGCGGGGCCACACCGCCGTCAAGCTTCATCTGCTCTCTCCTTCACCCGTCGCTTGCTTTATAATGGACGCTGCGCGGCAAGCTCTTGACATCCGCCCTCGCTTGTCTTCTAATGCCTTGCACTTTGGTGCGGTCGTCTTTTTGGCAAAGGAGAACCGATGAAAACCACGATTCGCGGCAAACCCCGGAAAACCATTGTTGCTACCCGCAAAAGCTGCACGGCCCGCGGCACTGGCCTGTCCCACTACATCCTCATGGACAAGAAAGGCCGCCTGTGAGCCTCCCCCCAGCGGTCGTTAATCCAGCGGCCCCGTCCCGGGGCCGCTGGATTAACACCGGCAATGGCCCGCTGCTGCAGCCCATCGATATCGGTCATCGTGATTACGTTGCCCTGCTCCAGCCGGACACGGCCTTCTGGTCGCTCATCCCGCGGAACCAATTAGCCGACGCGCTGGCCCCCGGCAGCCGGCTCCTTAACGCTTTGCACGGCAAGGCCCGGCGCTTCGCCGCGGAAATGCACACCCTGCGCTTCGATCTAAAACCATCCGCGGTTTATTTCAATCCCACCGAACGCTGCAATCTTAACTGCACCTACTGCTATCTTCCGCAGGCGATGCGCCATGACGGTCGGCATATGTCGCGTGCGGATATCTTTCGGGCCTTAAAAATCCTCAAGTCCTATTTCGCGCGCACCGTGCCGAAGCCGACCAAACCCCAGATCGTCTTCCATGGCGCCGAGCCGCTGTTAAACGCCCCGGCCATGTTTGCCGCTATCGACGCTTTCGCCGACGATTTCCGTTTTGGCGTGCAGACCAACGGCACGCTGCTGGACGATGCCGCCGTCGAATTTCTAACCCGCCACGGCGCCAGCATCGGCCTTTCGCTCGATGCGCCCACGGCGGCCATCGCCGACCGCACCCGCAAAACCTGGGGGAACCGTGGGGTATACCAACCGGTGCTGCAGGCCATGGAACGCCTTAAAGGCTACCCCGGCTGGAGCGTGATCTGCACCATCAGCAGCGAAAATCTGCGGCACCTGACCCGCCTGGTGGAGTTTTTTCACCAACACCGCGTGCCCACGTGCCTGCTGAATATTTTGCGCTGCACCCTGCCCTCCGCCCGCGGTGTCCGGCCCGCCGATCACCACGCCGCCCGCTATTTTTTAGCCGCACTTGACCGTACCTACGAGTTATACCGCCAGTCCGGCCGCAAACTGCCGGTGGCCAATTTTGCCAATATCCTCTTGGCCATTCTGGCCCCCACCGCGCGGCGGATGATGTGCGACATTTCCCCCTGCGGCGGTGGCCGCTGCTTCTTCGCCCTGGCCGCCAACGGCGATCTGTTTCCGTGCAGTGAATTTATCGGCCTGCCGCGTTTCCGTGGCGGCAACATTTTCACCGACCGGATTGACCGCGTCCTGGAAAGCGAACCGTTTAAGCAGGTCACCACCCGCCGCGTGGAGGACCTGGATCCATGCCGCCGCTGCGCCATCCGCCACTTCTGCGGAGCCCCGTGCCCCGCGGAGGCGCACGAAATGAATGGCGCCATGAACCGCCCCGGCGCCTTTTGCGAATTCTACGAAGAACAGGTTCGCTACGCCCTGCGCGTCATCGCCGACGATAAAGCCGACGCCTATCTTTGGGACGACTGGGACCAGGGCCTCCGCGACAGCTTTCACTTCTCCTGAGTCGGTTCATACCCCGGCAGCTTCTTACGTTTGACTTTCGCCCGCCCGCCGCGGTCAGACTTTTCTTCTACCTCCTCGGATTGCGCGTTTTCCACCGACGCGCCGGGCCGCCCCACCCCAGTGCGGCGCTGACGCTCGCCCACTGGCCATCGCCCGCCTCTCACGGTAATCTACCCAATAGAAACAGCTCCCGAAGGCGGCATGTCCGCTGGCAAGGCCCCGGGTCGGAGACCGTTTGTGGCCCAGGTAACAATAGAAAACCCGGTGATTAACTCGCCCTTTGACGAGCCGGCCCGCCATTTTAAGTTCGACGAAACCGGAATCACCAACGAAATTGCGCCTTTCCGGCGGCCAAGCTCCTACTTTGTCCCGATCGCCCGGCCGCGCAAAACCGGAGGAAAAACCCAGCGAACTTTCGAGGACTGGCGCTCCGACCGCGTCGAAGAAAGTAAGGATGTCAATCGCATCCGCCAGCGTGTGCAGGCCTGGCGCAGCGGACGATATACCGACGATGTCAGCCGCACCACGGCCCGGCTGCTTAAATATTGGCGCTCGCCGGATCGCCGCCGCCGGCTGTTCTTCTGCCAGATCGAGGCCCTGGAAACCCTGATCTACCTCACCGAGGTCGCCCGAAAATACGGCGATACGTGGATTGAAAACGAAATCCGCCGTTTCAGCGAGGAAGCCAATCCGGGCCTGTACCGCCTGGCCTGCAAACTCGCCACCGGCGCGGGCAAGACTGTCGTGATGGCCATGGTCATCGCTTGGCACACGCTCAACAAGCTGGCTAATCCGCGGGACAGTCGTTTTTCCGACGCCTTCCTCATCGTCACGCCGGGCATCACCATTCGCGACCGCCTGCGCGTGTTGCTACCGAGCGATCCGGACAACTACTACCGCGCGATGGAAATCGTTCCGGATGATCTCTTGTCAGAAATGGCCAAGGCCCGCGTTGTTATCACCAATTTCCACGCCTTCAAACGCCGCGAGAAGTTCGCCGCCGCCAGGCTGGCCAAGGCTATTCTCGCCCCGAACCGGGACCAGCCTTCGGCATTCACCGAATCCGAAGGCGAAATGATTCGCCGCGTCACGCGGGACTTTGGCGCAAAAAAGAATATCGTGGTACTCAACGACGAAGCCCATCACTGCTACCGGCGCAAAGTGGACGCCGACACGGCGGAAAACACCGAAAAACTCACCGGCGAAGACCGCCGTGAGGCCGAGCAAAACAACCAAGCCGCCCGCGTTTGGATTGGCGGACTCGAGGCCCTGGCCCGCAAAACCGGCATCCGGGCCATTTACGATCTTTCCGCCACGCCGTTTTTCCTCCGCGGCTCGGGCTATTCCGAGGGGACACTGTTCAAATGGGTCGTGTCGGACTTTTCGCTGATTGACGCGATTGAAAGCGGCATCGTCAAGGTGCCACGCGTGCCCGTTTCCGATGATTCCGGCGCCGGCGACCAGCCGACTTATCGCGACCTCTGGCTGCGCATCCGGGACCGCCTGCCGAAGAAAGGCCGCGGTGCCGAAGCTGTCGCCGGCGAGCCAAAGCCCCCTGGCGAGCTGGAAGGAGCGTTGCGGAGTCTCTACGGCCATTACAAAAAATCGTTCGAACATTGGCGGCGGGTGGCGGAAAACGCGGCCGGCGCGGCCACCCCGCCGGTGTTTATCGTCGTCTGTAACAATACCAACGTTTCCAAGCTGGTCTTTGATTTCATTGCAGGCTGGGAAAAGCGGCTGCCGGACGGCACGACGGCGGCGGTGCCGGGCAGGCTTGAGCTATTGAGCAACGTGCAGGATGGCCGCTTTACCAACCGACCCAACACCATCCTGGTCGATTCGCAGCAACTGGAATCAGGCGAGGGCTTGAGCGAAGACTTCAAGAAAATCGCCGCCCGCGAAATTGAGGAATTCAAGGCCGACTACCGCGCCCGCTTTCCCGACCGCGACGCGGCCAATCTGACCGATGAAGATTTGCTCCGCGAAGTGCTCAATACCGTCGGTAAGCCAGGTAAGCTCGGCGAAAATATCCGCTGCGTCGTTTCCGTCTCCATGCTTACCGAGGGCTGGGACGCGAATACCGTCACGCATATTCTGGGGGTGCGGGCGTTCGGCACGCAGCTATTATGCGAACAGGTC
>JAKCCC010000180.1 GCA_021838985.1 Planctomycetota bacterium | reverse complement strand
TTACCGCGAACCAGATGGCTGCGCAAGTTTCAGAAAATAGGCTTTCACCGGATCAGCGTAGCCTTTTGGCAGTTGGCCCAACATGCTGTCGGCCAGTTTGTGGCGTTTTTTGAAATGATCCGGCGTGTTATCCCAGGCCACCTGCGCTGCGGCGGCGCTAAGCACTCTCGCGGTGTGCAAATCGCGCACCGCTCTTTGCTGATAGGCCAACGCGGTATGATAGCGATACGCTTGCAGCGCCTTATTCGCATTCTGCATCAACACGGCGGATTCGAGCAGTTTAAAATTTCGGAAACCCGCGGCCCGTAATTGCAATTGAACCCGGCTGGCCTGGTTCAGCACTTGCGCCTGCATTGCGGCCATGCGTTTAATTTGATTGTCCATGCTCCGCGGCGCCGGCGCTTCCAGTCCCTCACCACCCCAGCCCGATTCCTTACCGCCCCCGGTGGCCCCGCCCGGCGCCCGACCGGACGTATCCTTCACCTGGCCGGAGCTATATTGATTGTCCGTCAGGCGCGTCGGTGTGCGCCGCCCGCTTTTGCGTTCGTCCGTGGCGCCGACCATTTCACCGCTGGCCCGCCCTTCGCGGCCCGCTCCGCTGCGGCCTTGAATTTCATCATTTTTCGGCATTTGGTTGCCCGTGACGCCCTGGGCGCTCATGTCGCTGATCGGACCGTCCATCGCGCCCCAACCCAGGCCTTTATTCATGGAATCGTTCCATTTGCTGCCGAGGCTTTCCATGTCGCTCGTCAGATCTTCCTCGTGTTGCAGCAGTTTGCCGACCATATCCGTTAACTGCGCCGGCAGCGGCGGCGCGGGTACGTCATTTTGCGTAACCGGTTCTTCCATTTCCCACTTATAGGTATCCGGCTGCTGCATCAGCCATTCTTCGATATGGCTGGTAAGTTTTTTGGCGTCTTCCAAGCCTTCCTGCTCCAGCGGTGTGGCGATTTTAATGGCTTTTATCTCCAAGGCTTTCTTGACCATCGCCAGATCGACATTCATCTGCGCCACATCGTCAAGCAGCGACGCGTTGGCTTGGTCTTGTTCAGTCAGATTGCTCATATTCACCAGGGCCTGATTCATGAAGCGCGACCATTGGTCCGCCAGCGCCTGCATTTTGGCCAACTCATTTTTCTCCCGGGTATCAAACTGCTGGATCGGTTTTTGCGCCAACCGCATCGACGTGTTGAGCACATCCCGCTGTTGCTTTTCCATCTTTTTCAGGGCCAGCGCCAATTTTCGCCATAAGTCCCGCCCCTGGTTCGGAAACGCGACACCTTTGCGGGAAGTCACGGCCTGAATGCCCCACGTGTGCGTGCCGGCGATATTCAGCATTGCCCGCAGCGCATCGCGTACCTCCACCTGCCGGGCATGCAGCTTTTCCGCCAGTAGAGGCTCTGACGCGGCGGTAGAGACCAGCGTCAAATCAGCCGCCTGCCCCGCTGCTGCCGCCGCATCGGAAGCGATCAGCACCACCAGCGCCTGCCGGATCGTCGCCATGGATGCCGTGAAAGGAAAGCTCGTCGCGGTGGCCTGCATAAACTGCCGCAACCCTCGCTGCCCCTGTGCCACCCGCGCCGCCACCCGATGCACCGCCGCCAGCGGCCGCGGCGCCAAAAGCGTATCGCCTTGAGTCAGCAACCCGTCCTGCATGGCAAGCATTTTTCGCAAACGGCGTTCCAGCCGCTCCCAGACGCTTCGATTCGGCGACGCCGCCGACTGCGGCGGTTGCAGAAGAATATCATACACCCGCCCCAACGTGGTCTGCGGCCCCAGGTGCGCCTGACCAAGGTTGATGTCACGGTTATCGGTGGCGGTGAAGCGGTAGCGGAGGGTTTGCCCCCGATGGTATTTCGCCGACGATAACGGCCACAGCAACTGTACCTTGACGAGGGTTGCCGGCTTGCCATTTTCCGCGTTTTGAATCTGCCACCGGCGAACCGCCTTAAATCCGCCCCCCTCTTGCGCCACCTGCAGTTCCACGGCACGTAGACCATAGTCATCCGTCGCCTGCGCTTTCAGCGGTACGCTCTGCCCCGGTTGGGCGGAAATATTACGGTGTGGAAGCAGCACGTGAACCGTCGGCGGCTGGTCCGCCACCGCCGTGATTTTAAAGCGCTCATCGCTCGGGGTCCGCGGCCCGCCTGGTAAGTGTTCCAGAGCTCTGCCCCCGGCGTCGTTGATCAGCCAGTCGTAGGCCAAGTTGCCCGCCACGGTAAGGTGCGCGGTAAAAGTACGTTGATTCAGGGCCTGGGTCCTGATTTCTATCGGGCTTGTCGCGCTATTGGCTTCGAGCACCGCGGAGGCACCCACCAGCGCGTGATTCAGCGCCGCCGTTAACACCACCGTGCTTCCTAACGGGGCGGAAAAAGAACCGCTGGCCGCGGTCAACTCCGGGCCGGATAGGACCCTGGTTCTCCGCGGCAGGTGGGTGTAAGGCGGTGGCGTGATCACCGCCTGGTACGATTGCAACTTGATCCGCGGCAACACCGTGATGGCGTACCAGCGGCTCTGTGTCCCACCCGCCGTGATCAGGTAGCGCATATTTTCGGCCGCGCCGTCGAGGAGGTAACGATACGCACGATTCTTGGGGCCAAACACCACCATCGCTTTGGTGTGTTGCACCCCGTCCTGGTATTGAACCGTCAGCGTCGTTTGGACCAACCGGTGTTGCGGCGTGCGAACCTGCACGCTAAATTCCACCGGTTCGCCCGCCAAGATGGTTTCGTTTCCCGGCGCTACCGTTAGAATCCGAGCCACGCCGCGCTGCGGCACAAACCGGCCTGGCGCCGCCAGCACCGTCAACCCACGGGCAAACCGCTGGGGGAAAAGCAGCGCCGCACCCGCACAGACCATCACGATGGCGCCGGCGGCCAACCATGGCTTCAGTTGCCGCCGCCAAGGAATTACCGCCGCCAGGTTCCAACTGGAAAGGCCCCTCTCAACTTCGCGCAGCACCTGCGGTATCAGATAACGCCGAGGATCGGCCAGCGGGCCGGAGGGCGGGCCGCCGATTTGTTCCATCTCGTCGGCCAGCAGCACCGCATTGATCAGACTGTTTTCCAGCTCCAGTTTCTTGTCCGAAGCGTGCTGCTCGATCCAACGGGCGATTTCCGCGTAGGTCGGTCGCTGCCAGAGCCAGGCGTGCAGAAAGCGCCAATAACCGGCGAGCAGAGCCGCGGGTATAGTCAACACCAGCAGCCAGCCAAGCCAACCAGGCAGGGTTACCGCCCCCGCCACAAACACCACCGCCGTCGCAACCGGAACCACCAGCATCACAAAAAAGGCCAGCGCCCCGGCGAAAAAAGCCAGGCGGAATTGATTGCCCGCGCTTTCCAAACGTCTGGCAATGCCGTCGAATTCCGGTTCAACTGGTGCGGTCGATGGAATTGCGGTCATAGGAACGTCCCGGCAACACCACCAGTATAACGCTTCAGGCCCGGCAGGGTTGCGCCGGTGCTGGTTTCCGCCCTCAAAATCGCCGCGCTTGCCCACCCCTTCATCGCCCGGAGCGTCAACGACGGGTCTCGCCTAATTTCGCACACCACAAGCCTCGCGCTGCAGTCTTCATTATTACGCGCAGTGCTTTGTCAATCGATAAAATTCCGGTGGCAGAAAGAACCCCGGACTCGCCACCGAACCTGAAGCACCGGGCTTCAGGTCGCCAGCGGCGAGTCGCCTTAAAGTTTCCTGGCGGCGACCCGGTGTTCAGCCCGGTGTGGCTTCAGCTCGCCAGCGGCGACTCGCCCACGGCGACCCGGTGAACGCCTTCCGGACGCGACACCCGAAAGCTAAGTGCTGACAAAGCAGTTGGTTCTCGCAGGGTCTGAGCGACTGTCCAGGCCGCTTACGCCCCGTGTTCCGCGCGATTATTTCGGCCAGTTGGCCGGATCATCGACATCGATGACCCGCAGGCCCTGGAAACTCGGCGTGGCGAAAATGAATTTTGGCTTGCCACGTAAAGTCAGCGCGGCCTTACTTAGGCGCCATCGCAGCGTCGCCCGCCCGGCCGGGTAGCGAATCACGATATGAAACGGCACACGCGGCCCCGACGCCACCGGTTTTTGCCCCCCTGCTGCCACGGGCCGGTAATCACTTAACCGGCTCCTGGCCACGGCCCGGCCTTGGCGATCAAATAGCGTCACCTGCGTGATCTGACCCGTGTAGCGATCCACGGTAAGTTCGCGCTGGAGCCAGGCGCTCCCGGCGAAAACCGCCTGCTGGAACGAACCACGGCGGCCATGGGTCGAAAATCTTTCCTTCCGTATCCTGCGCACCACGAAGAAATGCAGGTCGGCAGACTCGGCCGACGCCCCCATTACGACATATTGCCGCGCCGAATCTGCCAGTGCCGTTATGCCCAGTAGCGCCAGCACCCGGGTCGGGCGCAGCGGCATCACGCCGGGCGGCAGCCGCTCCGCCTTCGCCGTCGAACCGATGTAAGCGACTCCTTGCCGGTGTTCGATCAGCCAATAAACCTTTCGATTCAGCCCCATCTCCACCACATCCTGCCCGAGATACGTACCGACCAGCAGCATTCTCAGGCCGGTGGCGGCGGTCTGGCGTCTCGAAATGCTAGCGGCGCCGCCGGCCGACTTGACCAGCGAAATACTTGGCGGCGAGACGCGGCGGGACTGATCCACCAACAATACGCCGTGCACCTGATAGTCTTGTTTATTCCCGAGGTGATCCCTGTAATGGAGTTTCAGCGTACCGGTCAGGCGCAACGTGGCCAGGGCGAACGCCCGCGCGTTTAATTGGTGAATTTCCGCGTACGCGCTGGGCAGCGGCGGTAGTTTGCGCGGCTTCCGCGGCGGTCCGGAACAACCGGTAACCAAGCCTAACAGCGACAGGCCGATCGCGAGACCACCCCATCTACGCTGAAAACAGCCGCCGCCAGCGCGGCCTGGGCGGGCCGATAACCGAGGCCTCTCCGGTGCGGCCCGCAGCGACCGTTGCGTAATCACGTTGGAGCCCCTTCCCATCCCTTCACGGTTCAGGTTGGCCCGGCGGATTGCCCGGTCAGCGACCACGGAGGCGCTTCAGGCGTAGCCGGCGCTTTTGCTCGGGCGTAAGACGACTGCCGCGGGATTTTCCACCGCCGAGTGAACTGGGCGCTTTGCCGGCGGCTATTTGGGCGAGCTCCGCCTCCGCCCCGGGGGACGCCCGTAAGGATCGCAATTGCGAAAGCAGCGTCATCGGGTTGTTTTTTTTCATCAGACCCCGGGCCATCGTGAAGCTCTTAATCACCTGCGACACATCGGCCGGCTCGGTGCCGGAGCCGCGGGCGATCCGGCGGCGGCGCGAG
>JAKCCC010000179.1 GCA_021838985.1 Planctomycetota bacterium | reverse complement strand
CGGCACGTTGGAAAACGCCGTCAACAAAACATTGGCGTTGGCGGTGTTGACGTTGATTTTGCCTGGAATGCGCACGGCGTCGATCGGATTGGGCAAACCACCCGGGTTTACCGTTGGATCACTGGCCCGGTCATTCAGCGAAACCATGGATAGGAACGACGGCTGCACCGCCCCGGTGGTCGTGTTCACGCAGGTGAACGCCGCCCGCGGATCGTAAGCGAAATCGAAATAGGCGTCGGCCTGAAACTGTTCCTTCGTGAATGCGGGTTGGCCATTGGCCTGGGCGGTCGTAACATAGGAATTGGCGGCGGCGCTCTCTACCTGGTAAGGAAGCGATTCCGGAGCTCCGGTCGGTGCGATCATATCGGCCAGCCGGGCGATGTTGTTCACATCATCAAAGTTGACCAGCGGTGCGCCGGAAACCGGCGCAGCGCTGTAGAACCCTGTGCCTGTTGGGTCACTGAAGCGGTCGTAGAAAGGTATGGCGACAGGCGGGGGGGTGACAAGGGCGTTCTCGTCATTGACAGCCCCGAGCGTGTCACCGGGCTGCACGCCGGAATTGGCCGCATCGGCGCACCACCAGATATCCGGTCCGACTGGCCCGAGTGGCTCGTTGGCGCGCTGGATCGAGTAGGTGCCGGGACCAAGGGGCGGGCCGCCCGTGTTGAACGCCGAACCGACAAACGCATCCACGGGCAAATTCGTCGCCACGCCCGCCGTGGCCGGGCGCAGCAACACTATTTCAAAATTGCCGGCGCTGGGGAACTGCAGCGCCGCTTCGGTAATCACCGTGCCGCGCGGCGGCGGGGTGAAACCGGCCGAGCCATTTTCCGCCACCACCAGGTAGCCGTCCGCGGCGACCGCCGTGCCACTGGGCAGCGTGATTGGGGGCACAATGACGGCCCCGCTGGTCGGGTGCACAATCTCCAGCGCCCAGCCGGTGAGGTCCAGCGCGGTGCCGAAGGGATTGAACAACTCCACCGCATCGTTGGAGATGGATCGGGGGCCATGGCGGGGGAGGGCAACCGCGATCGCCAACTCATTAAGAAACGGCTGGGCGGCGAAGCCGATGAATTGGTAGCCGCCGGTGTCCGCGTTGGTCAGCCCGGTGGGGACGGAACTGGTTCCCAGCCACGGCAGATACAGATTGCCGCTGGCGTCCAGCGAGGGCGGGCCGTAGGCGGTGGTGCTGGTGGCATCGGAAGCATTATCGAAGCGATAAGCGACATAATTCAGGGCGTAGGCCACGGCGTGCTGGCTGTTAAAGCCGCAGTCCTCCAGTACGCGCACGATGTTGGCGAACAGCGTGGCGATATCCGCGGCGGCGGTGGCGGGCTGGTTCAGGTTCAGTACGTACGGATAAGTAGCCGGCGCCGCCAAGGCCTTGAAGTTTTTGGTTGCGGATGCGGCCGGTTCGGGGAAATAATTGCGGTCCCACGAATACGCGGTGAAGAAATCGCGGTAGCCGGAGTTGAAACCCAGCGTGTTCGGCAAAATCTGCGCCGGGCGGCAATAGAACGGCGCCGCCCCATCGAAAGCGCTGCCATAGGAGCCGTAGGTGAGCAGTTCCATTTCGCTGGCGAAGCCGAAAAATTGGGTGGGATCTATCGGCAGTTCATAGTGGAAAAGCTGGGTTTGCCAATCCGCCAGATTGTACGTCCCATACGTGCCTCCGCGGCCATAGGGGGCGGTGGAGGTTTGCAGACTCTGGAAGGTGGTGGCCGGATCAGGGCTGCTTACGTCTTGCAGCCAGATCGGCGCGGACGATAAGTATTCGCCGTAAGGGTCGGCCGGGGCGCTGGGATCTGGAGTGGTGGAGTTGCCGGGGTAACCGCTGTTCAGATTCAGCCGGCCGGACAGATCGACTATTCGCATGGCAAAGCGGTAGCGGGTGCCGTCGGGGCCGCTGTAAGGCAGGAGATTCCAGATGGCGTCAGGGGTTCCCAGCGCCGCCGGCGAGGGCGGCGAAACCGAATCGTTCCAGCTCCAACGCGGCCAGACTACGGAGGCGTTGGGAACGTCAACGGTGTAACTGCCGCCGGTGCTGCCGCTGGCGGTGCCATCAAAATTCCACGCCAGATTGATGTCATATTGGCCGGTGGAGGGATCATAGAGATACGGCGTGACGAAGCTTAGCAGCGGTTCGCTGGCGGGAATGGGGGAGACGGTTTGCCAGTTTCCGGTAGTGGTGGGATCAGAACCTGGCACGCCGGAGAGGTGCGTTTTTTGGCATACCAAGGTGTACATCGCTGGCGGGACCGCGGCCTTGGTATAGACCACTTCATCGCCCGCCGCGTACTTGGTATCCGGTTCCCACGGCAAATCCGAGACCAGCCAGGGCTGACTGGGGGCGTACTGCGACTGCGGCGCAGGGGTGGCGTCCACCTGGTAGAACGTCGGCGAGGATTGGGCCGTATCCCAGGAGGTGGGCAACGGGCCCATTTCCGGGTAATCCCAGAGGCGGGCGATCGGCGTGCTGGACGAAGTCGGGTCTATGGCCAGCACGTGGCCGTTGCCGTTCTGATCCAGCGTTTGCCACAGCATCTGGCCGCGCAAAATATTCAGCACGCTCTGCTGGGCGAAGTTCATATTCATGGTCTTGTCGCTGGCGTAGACGCCTTGGCGGTCGGCGCTGGCCATGATGATGTAAATGGTCCCCAGCAGGGCCAGCAGGGCGAGGATCGCGGCGACCATAATCAGCACCACGCCGGCGCGGCGATAGCGCGGGTTTTCCGTTTTCAGCCCACCGGGGCGGATCCTCGATTTTCGGTTTTCAGTAAGAACGGACGCCACTGTAGCCCCCTGCAACCCGGAGTTTACCCGCCAGGATGGGCGTCTTTCGCGGTTAAAAACGCCTCGCGGCTTCGCGTCGCAGGTTAGTCGCCACGACGACCGTGAGGCCAATCGAAAATCGCGAATTGGAAATTGAAAATCCATATCGCTCCTTCTGTTATTTATATACCGCCGGCGCGGGTGTGCGGGAAGGTGCGGCATTGTAGCAGGTCGAAGATCCGCCCCGGTGGACACATTCCGATGTGCCGTGGTTCTCGCCTTGTCGCGGATCCAAACGGGCCTGTGGCCCGACGGCATGTAGGCTCATGCCTGCTACTGTAGTAGGCACATTCCGATGTGCCGTAGTTCTCGCGTTGTCGCGAATCCAAACGGGCCTTTGGCCCGACGGCATGTAGGCTCATGCCTGCTACCGTAGTAGGCACATTCCGATGTGCCGTAGTTTTCGCCTTGTCGCGAATCCAAACGGGCCTGTGGCCCGACGGCATGTAGGCTCATGCCTGCTACCGTAGCAGGCACATTCCGATGTGCCGTGGTTCTCGCGTTGTCGCTGGCCCAAACGGGCCTGTGGCCCGACGGCATGTAGGCTCATGCCTGCTACCGTAGTAGGCACATTCCGATGTGCCGTGGTTCTCGCCTTGTCGCGAATCCAAACGGGCCTGTGGCCCGACGGCATGTAGGCTCATGCCTGCTACCGTAGCATCGTGTGGTTGCCCCGGCGTCAAGACTGCAGCCCAAGCCTTAGGCTCCTTATCATCCGCTTTTTTCGGGCGGCACCGGCCCCATGCGGGTGGGCGCCGATCACCGTGCTGTCGAGAAATAAAACCTTGGCCGCCTCCAGGAGGCTATCCGGTAAACGTTTGAACAGCGCTTGCCAGCCCCCACCCTTTGGCCAGCGTCGAAACCGTTTAGTATATCGCGTCCCCAGCACCCAAGCCGACCGGCCAGTCCCGCCACGGAATGCCGGTGCGAGCGCGATACAATACCGCTTCAACCCATGGCCGATCGTGGGTTTCCGGCGGGGCGCCAGCACGCGCTTGGACTTCGGCGATAACCGCCCCCGGCATCGCCCACGGTTCGTCGGTCAGAATGAAACAAACGTCTGCCATGACGATTCCCTTCGATCATGAGCTGCCACGCTTAATCTACACTTGGGGGTGGAAACGTTGAAAGGCGTCAACACGACCTGGAAAACAGGTAACCGTTCACGGGCTGCGGCAGTGCGCCCGCCGTCACCCCGCACCGGAATTTAGCCGCCCGTGGCGATCTGCGGGCGATGAGCGAGGGGTGTGGGTCCTGCATAGCCCCAAGGGCGCCGTGGGCGACCAAACTGCAGCGCGGGGCTAGAATGGGGCCGGTGAATGGTTATGAAAACAGTTGCAAATCGGGAAAAAGGCAGTAAGTTATGAGGCATTCGACCGTGGGATTGAAAAACTTTTAGCCGGCGTTTGTGGCGTCGGGCGATTCCGCGGCGATAAGTAGAGCCATGTATAAGGAGACGTCCATGGCAAAATCCCTCACCAAATCCCAGACGGCCGCCAAGCTGGCGGAGCTGGTAACCAAGGCCACCGGAACGGAGATCAGCAAGAAGTGCGCTGTCGCCGCATTGGAGGGCATCGCCGAGATCGCCTACAAGGAAGCGAAGAACAAGTTCACTCTGCCTGGTCTGGGCAAGCTCGTGCTGGTGAACCGCAAGAAGCGGATGGGGCGCAATCCGGCCACGGGAGAAGCGATCGAAATTCCGGCCAAGCGGGTCGTCAAGTTCCGTGTGGCCAAGGCCGCCAAAGACGCGATCCTGGGCGCTAAGTAAAACGCCCGCATTCGCGCCCAATCCGGCTGGACCGCGGCACATCCGCCGCGGTCCGGAGAGCGGCCGCGGCGGATGTTTCGGGACGGTATGTATCGGGCCACCGAGTCCCTCGTAACGGCCGGTTCGGGCCGGCGGGGGACTTTTTTTCCATAACGCGGCGCCGGTAGCGTTCGAGATTGTTCTGGACCATGACCGCCATGCCCCCTGTCGCCACAGAGCCTGCCAAGGTTCCCGCGCCGGCGCCGGACTTGTCCGTGACCGTGGGAAAAATGCGCTTGTCCAATCCGGTTCTGACCGCGTCGGGAACCTGCGGTTACGCTGATGAATACGCCGACTTCACCGATCTAAGCCGGCTGGGCGCTTTGGTCACGAAAGCGATCAGCAAAACTCCACGGAAGGGCAACGAAAGCCCGCGGGTAATCGAAACACGCGCCGGAATGCTTAACTCCATTGGTCTGGCGAACATCGGCTTGGAGCGATTTTTGAAGGAAAAAATCCCGCGGCTGGAAAGGATGGGCGTTCCGGTCATCGTCAATATTCCCGGCTGGACGGTGCGGGACTACGTCGATGTGGCCGAGCGTCTGGATCAGGCGGCGCCGATCGTACAGGGGTTGGAGCTGAACGTCAGCTGCCCGAATGTGAAAGATGGCTTGAGCTTCGGCACCGATCCGCGGCGCCTGGCCGACTTGGTCGCCACTGTGCGTCGGCGCGTGCAGCGCTGTACGCTCATCGTGAAGCTCTC
>JAKCCC010000178.1 GCA_021838985.1 Planctomycetota bacterium | reverse complement strand
TCCTTGAGCGAGGCCATGTCCGCCCCCCGGGCAACGCTGAACGGATAAACCGGCCGGCCGTCCGGACTGTGCGGCGCGGCCAAGCCTTCCGGCACCACCGCCACGGTCACAGAATGCTCGGTGAGGCCGTACAGCTCGGCGTCGGACAGGCTTGTGAGCCGCGCATTGACCAGTGCCCCGCCGCAGACGGCCCGGTCAATGCTCTTGAAGAGCCGGCTTGAGTCTTTGACATACCAATCCCAGAGCGTACGGCCCTGTGGTCCGGAAGGCGTGTCCATGAGGCGCCTTTCCATGTCGGCTGATACCAGGAAGCGAAAATTCACCACCGGCCGCCCGAAATACCCCAGTGGGTTGAGGCAGCGGAAAGCCGCCCGCAGATTTTGGCGCGAGCTAGCCAGAACACGGTCGAAGTACAGGTTTTCTCCGTCCACCACGCTATAGGATGGAAAGCCGGCGCTGTACGACTCCAAGATCCACCGGAACAGTTCGTCCGGCATCATGGCGGTGGGCGGCCAATATAGCTCCAGATTAGGCATAATGTGGTCGCCGAACACGCTACGCTCATACATCAGACTGCGATAAACATAGTGCAGGTCGGCTCGGCGGTAGGCGTGCGGCCCGTAATTTCCATCTATCAGCAATTCCGGCATCATGATGGGTACGATACCTTTCTTGAACGGTCCGATCTCGTTCCAGGTCTTTTCTCTTTCCGCGATCGTCCCATCCCACATCTGCTCCTCCCATTCGAAGGCCGCCCAGCCACCGCCGATGAGCTTGCCCCGCCAGCCGGCGCTTTTAAGCGCTCCGGCCAGTTCTTTCCACTTCCTTGTCTGATTTTGGCGCCAGAATCGGTCAATGTCCTGCGCACCGCTCTTTTGGAAGGCACGCTTCAACCACGGGGACGAGACGGGCGGAATCTGCGGCTCCCAGAGAATTATTCCTGCCGTGCGGCCGCCGTATTTGGCGGCATATTCGTGGTAGAGCGGCAACACGCAACGGTTCCAATACGGACTATCCCAATCCAACAGCGGCCCCATGTATGATCTCGGTTTGCCCGAGCTGTCCAGCATTCGCCAATCAGGATGTTCCGTGGCTATTTTCTGATTGGCCACACCAGCCACCAGCATTTCCATGCACGGCGTCATGTCGGCCGCCACGGCGGCGTCCAAATCCAGCGCCATATCGCCGTCGGAAAGCCTGGACCAGCCGGTGACCGAGGTACGCCAAGGCACCCCTGGCCGGCCGTCTCCAGTATTGGCTATGAAGTCGAATGCGTTGAAACCATCCGCCCTGATCACGCTCTTCAGCGCCGCGTAGTTACTGCAGCCATAGCCCGCCTTGGCGAACCATGCATCCCCGCCCAACTCGCCGTCGCCCATCATCATGCGGAGCGGATGGCTCAGCAGGTCGATGGTGTAAAGACTGGCTGGCTTGGATTGCGGACCGTGGTCCACCGGGGCCGCCGAACCCGGCGACGGCCGTGCTTGGGCACCCGGGCCGCCTGCGGCTCGGCGGCCATGGCTGCCTTCCTTGGCCGCGGCAACGACCCGCCAATGCCACGGGCGCGCTGCCGTTGTAGCGGCAATTAACGTCACCTGCTGTACGAACTCGCGTCGATCCATGCCGGAAGCTTCGGTAGCGCGGTCTTCTGCGAAGGCTGAACAATCACGCTGGTTTAAGGACTGGGCTAGCTCGTGCTGGCTGGCACGAGGTCTTGAATTTCCGCAGCCTGCGAACCACCTGCCGGCTCCGCCGCTGGAGCATCCCCCCATTGCAGCAACACGCCCATGGCCGATTGCTTGTTTGTCACGACCAAGCGATAGGCATCCGCCGCCGCCTGCGGCCGAAAGCGATGGGTAATCAAATCCGCCGTTTGGATCTGCTGGCGGGCCAGATAGGCCAGGAACAATTCTTCCATGGCCCAGCTTGTCCAGAAGTCGCGATCGGTGGCAGAGGCGGGCGGATGGCTGTCATGAGCGCCGACTATACGTAGTCCGCGCGTGACCAAGTCACCAGTGAGCGCCTGCCGGCCGGGGTTGCCCGTGTCGCCTAACAGCACGACCGTCCCAAATCTGCGCGCCAAGGGCAGTGCCGCGGAGAAAACCGCGGGATGACCGGTGCTTTCGTAAACAACGTCAGCCCCGCGCCCGTCGGTCGCCTCGCGGACCGCCGCCAGCGCTTCGCCGGCAGCCATACAAAGGCAACGGGTCGCGCCGTGTTCCTGCGCCATGCGCACTCGCAACGGTACGGTATCGATTGCGATTACCTCGCGGGCACCGAAAAGGCGGGCATATTGCACCACCAGTTGGCCGAGCGGTCCCAAGCCGATCACGGCCACCGCATCCCCGAGCTTGTGCTCCGCGGCGCGCACGCCGACCTGCGTGATTTTCCCCAAGCCCATCCAGACAGCTTCCTCATCCGCCACCTCCGCCGGGATCACGTGCAGTTGCGCCGTTTTTACGGAGGCGCTGGCCGCATCGACGCCGGAGCCATTACCACCGCGAGCGTTGCCGACATCGAAGATGTGGTGGCTTGCGTGACCAGCCCGCGCGGCGATCCGGCTGCCCTCCTTGACCCCGGTCACTCCCGGGCCAACGGCCGCCACCCGGCCCACCATCAGGTAGCCAGGATAAAATGGGTACTTAACCCAGTTATCCCAATGGGTGCCGGGTGCGAAATCGCGCGTGAAGACAATTCGCTCGGTGCCGCTGCTGATCAGGGTATCGACGGTCTGAACAAGAATCTGCCCCGGCCCGAGTACAGGAAGCTCTTCCTCCCGCGTTTCCAGGCGCTCCTTACCAGTGAAAACGATGGCTCTGCGTTTCATAGGTCCCCCTATTCTTTGCAAATCTTGAAAGCATTCTCCATGGCGGTAACCGGATCGCCCACTGGCGAGAACTCATGGCCAACGTAGCCATCGTAGCCCGTGGCCGCGATGGCCCGGCAGACGGCCGGATAGTTGATTTCCTGGTCACCGTCCAGATCATGGCGGCCGGGATTGCCCGCCGTGTGGTAATGGCCGATGAAAGCCGCGTACGTACGGATCGTGCGGATCAGATCACCCTCCATGATCTGCATGTGGTAGATATCGCAGAGAATTTTGACGCGCGGGCTATTGACCCAGCGGCAGACATCAACGGCCCAGGCCATGTGGTCCGCCTGGTAACCGGGGTGGTCAATTTTGCTGTTGAGCACTTCCAGCACGAGGTTGATACCCTTTTTCTCGGCATAGGGGGCGATGCGGCGCAGGCCGGCAGCGGCGGTTTCCGCGCCTTGGCGGTCGGTGAGGCCTTCGCGCCTGGCGCCACTGAAGCAGATCAGGCCGGGTATATGGTGCTGCGCAGCGACGTCGATCGACTGGGCCAGCTCCTGCTCAATGCGTGCGTGATTCTCCCGCTGGTTCAGGCCGTGGTTTGCGTCGTCGTGGCCTACACAACTGGCGATAGCCAGGTGACGGGCCTTGGCCGCCGCGACAATCTCCGCGAACTGGCCGTCGCGTTGCCAGAGGTCCACTGCGGCGTATCCGATTCTTTCGGCCGCCTCCATGAAGGCGTCCAAACTCATCCGATCACGGAACATCGGATAACATATGGCCTGCTTGATTTCCATCACCAGCACTCTCCAACCTGTCCATGCCTGAAATACGCCGCCTCAGTCCCCCGCACGGTAGGATCAAACCCCGCCTGGAACCCGGACCCCGGAACCGCCCCGAGCGATCGCCGCAGCGCCCCCAAAGGCGTGAACAAATTACCGGTGCCCGCGAACGGAACACGTCGCTGCCGCAGGCGGCGGAGATGGCAACCCCGGCGCGGAGAGGCCCCGCACCGCGCCGGGGCTGTTCCCGCCGATTGTGTCTCACCAGGTGGACCCCGTCGAGTACCAGTTTTGATCAACCGAGCTTTGCGGGTTCACCTGCCGCACCGGCGTCATGCAAACATCAAAGGGCGAAACATCCCGCGTGAGCTCCGGTGCCGGGGCCCAGAGCGTACCCGGAATCGTCAAGCCCACCTGGTTCGTGTCCGTGGTCCCATTGACCACGCCCGTGGCAGTGGTATAGGTGAAAATGTTGTCACCGTTCTGGCCCACGTAGGGCGAAGTTTCCCAGGTCACGTGGTCGTCGCCGAAGCCCACGTTCTGGCCGTCACCGGCATGGTTGCCGGAGTTGTAGATATAGGGGCCGTAGGTGTTGGCTGTCGGCAGGGTGGTCGTAACGCGCTCGAAATTGCCGACGCCGTACGGCGCGGTGCTGTTATCCGCGGGCGCCATGTCGCTTACCAGCGGTACGTCGCTGGTCGCATACTGGCTTTGGTACCAATTGCCCACGGCGCTTAGGGCGCCATATTTGGCGTACGTCATCGGGAAGACCACGCTGTAACTCTCGCCCTGGCCGGTGGGATTATAGCCGTAGCCGCCGGTGTTTGGCTGTATGCCCCCGAGAGATGTTCCCGGCATGTATTGGCCGAAGTTTGCCAGATAGTACGTCTGGCTGCCGCTGGTAAAGGTCTCCGCCGACGGCCCGTAGGCGATCGGGTCCGACGGGCAGATGAAGCTTGCTGGCGTGTCGTACCCTTGCAGCACCAACAGCCAGAGGTTGCCCATCGGGTTTATAAACGGGGGGTCAGCCGCGACGTACTGGGTTGTGAACCACGCTTGGACTACCTCCTGAGCCGTCCCCGACGCTGCCGCCGTGAACTGGTACGCCGAGGGGGCAGCGTTCGGGTTGATATACTGGGGGTCCCACCATCCCGACTGCGTGGCCAACGGGAAACCACCCCGGTTACTCTGGGCGTAGATCGCCATGGACTGGATGATTCCGCGGATGTTGGCCATGCAGACGGCCCGGTTGGCCAGTTCCCGGGCTTTGGCTAACGCAGGTAGTAATATAGATATAAGAATGGCTATTATCGATATCACTACCAGCAGCTCAATCAACGTAAAGGCCGCCGCGCCCCTGAAACGGTGCCTCAGCGACCGGAATCCGGCGCGGCTGACCAGGGATTCCAGGTCGCCGTAGGCGCCCAGCCCCCGGGCCAGACTCAGCACCATGGAATTCAGCAGCAGGGCCACAGCCGTAAGCAGCCAGGTAACTGGGGACAACACGGCTGCGACTACGGATTGCATGGTTTGATACGCTCTCATGGTAATCTCCTTTAAAAGAGAGCCAATAAAATCATCACAGCGCGGTGGGACCACTCCGCCTGCGCCGCACCGAGGCTGCATGCCAGAACACACCAACATGGGTACCTCCTATTACAAGCCGACCTGAACACGACTTTCCACACGGCCCGTTCCGTTCAAGAAAGTGTCGCCCTTAATAACACGTCATAGTATGCGCGGCAGCCACACAGTGC
>JAKCCC010000177.1 GCA_021838985.1 Planctomycetota bacterium | reverse complement strand
CTTCCGCGAGGGGCGGGGTATGATTTGGTCGCGGTGCCGGGATTGAGCCATCTGCCTTTTATTGGACCGGTGCTCTTCGATCAATATACGCTCTTTTACGCCACCCTACTGCTGGCGATAGGCGTCTGGTGGGTTCTGCGCTTTACGCGACTGGGCTTGATGACACGGGCGTTGGGGGAATCGCCGGAAACCTGCGTGGCTTGTGGCATTCCGGTGCGGTTGGGCCGCTTTCTGGCGGCGCTCTTCGCCGGCGGCTGCGCTGGCGCCGCGGGGGCGTTTTTGAGCATCATGCGGACCAAGGCCTTCGCGTTCGACATGACCGGCGGCCAGGGCTTTATGGTGCTGGCCCTCGTGATTTTTGGCCGGTGGGCCATCGGTCCGCTGGCGTTGGGGTGTCTTTTCTTCGGCGCCATCAACAGCCTGCAGCAAATCCTGCAAACCACCCGTTACACGCTGGCGGATTCGTGGATGCACGCTTTGCAAAGCGTCCCCTTCGAATTTTTTCAGATGCTGCCGTATGTAGCCGCCCTGGCGGCATTGGCGCTCCTTTCCCGCCGCCACCCGGGACCGCGGGCTTTAGGCCAGCCCTGGCCCCAGGAAGTTGCATAGGGGGCATGACGGATTTGGCGGCACACCTTGGGGGCGTGCCCGCTTGGCGCTGCGGGACCCGTTCCGTTCGCGGCGGGTCGCCGCAGGCGACTAAACTTGGGCTCCGTCGGCTGCACGGCCCCCTCGCGCATAGGCCTGGGGTCAAGCGGCACGCCGCCAGGCCCGCAATCGGCGCACGGCCCCCTCGCGCATAGATCTGGGCTACGCCGCAGGTTCGATTCGCACCCTGGCGCCCTGTAGCCGGCGATGTCCCAACAGTTTAGTCGCCCGCGGCGACCCGCTGCGAAATGCCCACGCGCCGGCACCGCGCGGGACCGCCGGAAATGTCATGCACCCAGCCGTTTAGCAGCCTGTTCAACGGAATTGGCATTTGCTGACAAAACGTCTATGATGGATGAGGATTAAAATCATCCCATTGCTAACCATTGCCCGTGGGAAGTGTCTGAATATGATTAGCCGCCGAAACAGCAACGAGCAGCCCGGCTGGCCATCGCCGGCTGGGGCGGCGGAGCCAACGCCGCCGGAAACCGCGCTCGTGCTGGCGGCGCGGGAGGGTTCAACCGAGGCGTTCGACCGCCTGGTTCGCATGCACGAGCGGCAATGCGCTGCGGTGGCCCTGCGGCTGCTGGGTAATTCGCACGATGTGGCGGAATTGGTGCAGGATGCTCTGGTGCAGGCCTTCGAAAACCTGCATCAACTGAAAGACCCCGCCCGTTTCAGCATTTGGCTGCTGCGCATCGTGACGCATCAGGCGCTGAACCGGCGGCGTCGCTTATGGCGCCGCCGTGCTGTCTCGCTGGAACGATGGCGGGGCGCCAGGGCTTCGGGTGACGACGGGCCGGACTTGACTGCGGCTGAACCTACCCCCGACCGGGTTGCGGAGGCGGTGGAACTCGGCACAGCGATCCAGAAGGCTTTGGACCGCCTGCCGGAAAAACCGCGGGCCGCCTTGGTGTTGTTTGCCTTGGAACGAATGCCGCAGAAACAAATCGCCGAGATCCTCGAGTGCTCGGTGGAGGCGGTAAAGTGGTATGTGTTCAGTTCGCGCCGACGTCTGCGCGAAGATTTGGCGGAATACTTTAAATAACGGAACTCCGCGCATGGATCACGATAATCTCGATTTTCTGATAAGCCAATATCACGATGGCGAACTTGATCCGCTCCAGCGCCAGGCGGTTGCGGCGCAACTGGCCCAGGACGAAGCCAGCCGGCGACTGCTGCACGATCACCAGCGGGTCCAGGAGGCTCTGGACGAGTGGGCCAACCGCCTCCCCCTGGTGGACTGGAATTGCTTTCATCAGAAGCTGCAACAGCGACTGCGGCATTGCCGTCGGACCGGTACGGTCCGCCGGCGGGTGGTGCGCTTCGCCGCAGCGGGTGTGGCGATAGCAGGTCTGTTGGGCCTGTTGTGGTTCAGTCCCCATGGCGGCGGGCCGGCTGCGGATGGAAATTTCGCGCTGCCCGCGTATCATCAGGTGGCCGATTCTGAAGCGGTGGTGCGCCTCGTCCGCGGATCGTCGGGCGCACCCGGCGCCCAAGCGGTGGTGACGCTGGCGGCGGATCGTGACGGGAGGCCGGTGGCGGCGGCGCGCGGGCCGGCCGCGCCGGGCTGGGCCCGGGTGGTGTTATGCCGTTCGATCGTCACTCTTGTCCCGGCGGCCCGGCCCGCGCGTAAGCCTGCGGCCACGGCTTTTGTCGTGCCGCTGTGGCCATCCGCGGATCAACCCACCCGCGGATCGGTGACCGCCATGGCCAATGTTTCGTTTCCCGCCCCCACCGGCGCCGCGGTCCGGCGCTGATATGGCTATTGAAATTCTCCGCATAATCCTCTATACCGATTCCTGGCGCCAACCTCCCGCCTGGACCAGGGGCAAGCTTCCGTTGCCTTAGCCGATGGCGCAGGCTGCACCGCTGGCGGCGCCCTCCGGTGGGCGCGAGGCGGCGCTTCCGTTCGCCGATCGTTCGCCGACCGTGGTGCCGGCGTGCGGGCCTAGGGATGCGGTGTGAACACCGTATGTGGATACGGTGCGGCCATATCCCTTTTATCTGCGGCCCAGGGGTTAGTCCCCGCGCCCGGGCCGGCGCCAGGGCGGGTGGTGTTCAAGCGGTTAGGAGACATCGGGTGCCTTGGGCGGCTCTGCTTTGGATTGCCAAGATCGCGATCGCGTCGCTGTTGGGCGGGGTTATCGGCGCGATCAGTGGATTGGGCGGGGGCATTGTCATTGTACCGGTGCTGACGCTGTTTATGCACATACCCATCAAAGATGCCATCGGAGCCAGTATTGTTTCGGTGATCGCGGTTTCCAGCGGCGCCGGATCGGTGTATGTGCGGGATCATGTGACCAATGTCCGCGTCGCTATGTTTCTGGAGCTTTCCACCGCCAGCGGCGCCATTCTGGGGGCGGCGGTGCTGGCTAACTTTCTTAACGCGGATATGTTGAAAATTCTTTTCGGAGTGACGTTGTTGATCTCCCTGCTTCCCATTATCGCCCGCATGGGCGAGGAACTGCCCCAAGGCGTGAAAAGTGACCGACTAGCCCGACGACTCAAGATGCAGGGATCCTATTTCGATCAAAAACTGGGGCGCACCATTCATTACCAGGCGGCGCGGGTGCCGCCCGCCATGGGGATCATGTTTATCGCCGGACTGATGGCGGGAATTTTGGGCATTGGCGCTGGCGTGCTGAAGGTTCTGGCCCAGGAGATGGCCATGCGGTTGCCCGTAAAGGTATCCACCGCCACGAGCAACTTCATGATCGGCGTTACCGCGGCCGCCGCCGCCGGTGTGTATTTGCGCCGCGGATTAGTCCTGCCCTATCTGGTGGTGCCCGTGGCCGCTTCGGTCTTGGTGGGAGCTTTGTGGGGCACCAAATTGATGGAGCGAATGTCCAATGTCCTGGTCCGAAAGGTGTTCGCCGTGGCCCTGGGGGTTATCGGCTTGCAGATGCTGCTGGGCGGGTTGCATGTACGTATTTAATCATATTGAATATTGGAGTTTAGGATGATCCCCTCCCCGCCCCCGTCTTCCGACCACGCCACCCCCGGCGCGCTGGCTCCCGCCCCCGGGCCGGCGCCGGCCGACGACCGTCCGCGAAAGAGCGACTCCCTCCTTCAGGACGCGTCGGCCTGGGTGCTGCGTACCGGCGTCGTGCTCAGCGTGACGGTGATGTTCGTGGGCTTGCTCCTAAGTTTCCTGCACCACCCGCCCACGGTGGCCCATATGCAGGACGCCCGATTTAGCGATCATCTCGCGGCCATCTGGCGCGGCATCCTCCAGGGGCGCGGGGAGGATATCATCGACTTGGGCCTCTTCCTGCTGGTGCTCACTCCCATTATGCGTGTGGCCACCTCCGTGGTTTTGTTTGCCCTGGCCGAGCGTGACTGGTTTTATACGCTGACCACGCTGGCCGTGCTGGCGCTGACGCTGCTGGCGCTGCTGTTCGTGCATTGACCCGACCGGTCATACGCCGACCGAACCGGGCCGCGGGGAGACGGGAGCGGTTTCGCCGGCGGAGACCGCCGCCGCCGCCCGACGGGCTGCCACGCCCGGTTCACGTTGGGCCTCCAACATCAGATAATCGTCCGCGCCGACGCGCACGATCACGATCAGCGCCTCCACCGGTGAGCGCTCTTGCGCAATGTGAATCTGGATAGCCGCGTTGATGGCCCCCATATGCATCATATCCAAAGTGATGGGGCACCGGTGTCCCTGGGCTTCCTGGCGCAGGGCTGCGCGCAGTTGCCGCACCACCAGCCGGTACAACTCTTCGCGGTCATGCACCCGGGACGGTTGGCGGGCCGACGGCGCCGCGAGATCCAGCGCCCGCTGCGCATCAGCAGCCTTGAGCACCGGCAGAATATCCACCGCCCGCTGCAGGTCCCGGTGAAAACGCGTGACGCATTCGGCGAATTTGTCCGCGATCAACTGAGCTTCCGCCCGGCTCATCTGCCGCCCACAGGACGGACAGGTCAGAGGCCGATCCAACAAGGCTTTGAGTGTTCCGATGAAGCCGCTTTCCACCTCCAGCGCGCCCAGACATTGTACGCACCGAGGAAAATGCTTTTCCATACGGTCCCCCATTTCCTATTTTTCCACTCTCCCCCGAACTGAAACCACCTCCCCGACTGCCACCGACGGGGAGAATCGAACTGTTATTCATGAAATGCCCCGCGCCCGACTCCTGCTGTCCTGCGCAAGGTTCCATGAATAGTATACCCACTTCCACTGTGAGTGCAAATCCAATTCAAGCTTCACTTGATGCAAGCCTCTGGCCAATCCAGATCGCCGTTTTCGACGCGTTGTCGCCCCCGCGCCCTGTCGGTGGCTCGGGCGAAGGCGAAGATGAAGATGATGAAGATAAGGATTAGGGCTTGCCTCACGCCAAGCCGCTTATTTAGGCGGCACACCAGGAGCGTCTCCCGGGTAAAAGCTTAAAAAAGTTGCAGTGGGGCCCATTCGGACAGGCCTTGCCGCTTGTCCCGGGCAGGCGCACACGTCCTACGGGCCGTATTCGGGCCGGGTCTTCGACTCGCGGACGATGAAAATAAGACCGGGGCGCCGGATTGAACCTGAAATTTCCAGCTTCGCCACGGAGATCGATCGCGTCTGGTACGCTGTTTGCAATACAGCGATGCAACAGGTTTGTTGGCTCTTTTGGCAAAGGGTCGGTATGCGGAAGCTCCCTACACGGTATCGAATAGGTACGGTCTTGGCTCTGGCGGCCGGATTAGGGTCTTGTGCCGTGACGTTG
>JAKCCC010000176.1 GCA_021838985.1 Planctomycetota bacterium | reverse complement strand
GGCGATTGCGATTTAATCGCAATCGCCTGGCGCGGGCGATCCAGCGGGGCGGTCCGCCGTACGCGGTGCGCTGGCTGAAGAAAAAAAACGTGAACTATCTGATCGTGGACTGGCCGGAGGTTGCTCGCCTGCGGGCGACCTATGGGTTCAGTCCGGTGATCACACGGGCGAACATTGCGGCGATGGCGGCCGCGGGGTTGAAGTTGATTCGCACTCCGACGGTACGCGGAATAGAGATTTATCGAGTACCAAGTCTCTCGGCCGGGCGTGGCTGAACAATATATGAGCGGGTATTCCCCTGCAATTCACGCACGCTATTATTGAGACGGGTGGGGGGGAAGGGCTGGCCGCAGGCTTGTTTTCCGGCTTGCTGGCAGTTGTTTTTTTTCGCGCCGCGCGTGGTCCACCACGGAAATTTCCACCGGTAACATCCGGCTTTGCAAATCCTGTTCCAACGACTTCCAGTCTTTCACTTTGCCACTGGCAATATCTCCGGTGGTTGTCCGCAACACGCCGGCGATCAGATGCGTTACTTTCGCCCGGAACTGGATATCGCCAACGGTAAGGCCGGGCTGCTTGAGATGAAATAGTCTATCCGCATCCAACTTCCACCGTACGCCGATTTTCTGGAAATAAAGGAGTTGCACCTGGTGACCGCCCGGCGATTGAACAGGAAAAAAATGCAAGGTCGCGGCCGAACCGTTGATGGTGACGAGGGCCTTGGGTAATTGGCTCTCCAAGGCGTCCATTTGCGAATCAACCGTGCGCAACGATCCGCCGGCGAAGGCGGGAGGAGGGCCGAGTTTTGCCAAGGCGGTTTTTGTGAAGCGTTCTTTTGCGGCCAGAAGATCCGCCACCGCGTCGATGGCGCTCGCCTCGGTCGGGTTGGAAACGTTCAGGCACGCCCGGATTTCCGGAACATCGGCGGCTTTGACCGCCGCGATCAACGAGCGCATGGTGTTTCGGGGCGTATTGTAGTTGGGTATTTCAACGGCGGGAAGCGTCATCGCCGGTCTGCTTACCGGCGGATTGTTTTTCGGTGATAGGGTGTCCGGCCGTGCCGCCGCCGCGCTGCCGGCGCCGGCCAACAGCATACTTCCCACAAACGCCGGGAGAAATCCGTATCGCATCATCACGTCTCCATCGGAGAAAACCTGTTGGCCCGACTTAAAGTTTTATCGGTTACGGCGTTTTGTAAGTATTAGCGGCGCCAACCGAATTACCACTCCTTGAATGGATGTAACGAAAACACGGGCGAATTATTGCCCCCGTCTCCGGTTTTATTTAAAAAAGCGAATGATCGGCCATTTTCAAGGGTCAATAATCCAAATTAGCGGCCACAGGCTCCTTGCGGTCCATGATCTTGGCGACCGGCTGGGCGATGACAAGCGGGCGGAATCGAAAAATTTGAATCTTTGGGTTGATTTACGAGAAAGATCCGCCGATAATAAGGATGGAAGTGCCGGGCCGGAAAAGTTGAACAGATTATGACCCGCAGGTAAGGGGCCGTCAAGAAATAAGGTTTACAAATATGACGCAGGGATTTTGGCCTCTGGCAAGACGCGAGCGAGGAGCATATCCGCAGGGATCTGTAACGAGCGAGCAACGAAGCCAGAGGCCAAAAGACCAAGTCAGATTGGAAAGGTTATTTCTTGACAGCCCCTAAGTGGCGGGTGCTGCACTGTGGTTTAGAGGCGCGTTGTAAGGAGGTCCAGCCATGTCAGACTCGCTTGTCACTAATAATGCGGAAGATCAACAGATGATGGGACAGCCGCAAGATCTGCGACACAAGTATGATGTCGCCAAACATGCGGTGGCGGATTTGGCCACGGAAGCGAGCCAGGCGGCCAAAGACCGCCTGACCGACATCACGGGCCACGCTTCCGAATGGATGCGCGACAAGAGCGGTCAACTCAAGGAAAAGACCGACCTCGCCCGGAGCGCTACGATGACCTATGTTCGCCGCAATCCGTATAAATCCATGGCGCTGGCCGCGGGCGCGGGCTTGCTGATCGGTTTCATGCTGCATCGCCGGCGGGATTGAAACAGGTTCTAAGTTTCGCGGTTTCGCGTCTGGCGGTTATGCTCAGGGTGACGTGTAGCGCCGCGCCGCAGGCGCCGTTCGGGTGTTGCACCCGGGCGGCTTGGGTTTATGCGGCGTTCAGTCAGTGCGCCCGCGGCGGAAGAAAACGCCGAATGTCGTGGGTATTTTTCCCGGGCTTTTATGACTGCTCGCTCATTTCAAAATGGACCGGCAACCGAAACAGATCGTTCCGGTCATATTCCTTATACATTCCGGCTGTTATACCGGTTGTGGCGCACCGCTGCGGAAATTGTGGAGTTGGAATGGCAGATTATCGGTCTGCGCCTGCTCGGCCAACTGCGCGGCATCTTCTTACGCGTTTGTCTGTTGGCCGTAGTGGTGATGCTGGCGATGGCCGGAGTTGTGTTCCTCGAAGTCGCCTTATTCAGACTTTTACTGCCGGTCGGGGGCGTCATTTTTGCCTGCCTGTTGTTTGCCGGTTTCCATCTGCTGCTGGCGGCGATTCTGTTATTTGCCATCCGTGGCGATAGTCGTCGCCGGACTGATGATGAATCCCGGCGCATCGGGAATTCCGGATCGGGGAGCGCCGATGAACATTGCTGATAATATCGCCGAATTGGAACGGCGGCGTGATGCCAGACTGCGGAACCTGCAAACGGACTCGTTCCATTTTGTTCGCCGCCTCGAACATCGCTATTCGCCGGCCCGGTTGATTCGAAAAAACATAGGCTGGTCACTGGGTTTGTCGTTGTTGACAGGCTCCTGGCTGGGGCGCCGCCTGGGCGGAAAAATCGCCCCTGGCCGGGCCGCCCCGGCCGGCGATGGCCGTGCCGCCGCGCCGTCCCATGCGCCACCCGGCGCCCATCAAACATCCGCTTCGGGCGGCATTCTCGGATCGCTGGTCGCCTCGGCGGCGGCGGAACTTATTCAGGCTGTGCCATGGCGCATGGTAGGGGCGATGTTCCGATCCAGGCGGCCGCGGACGGACGAATCTCCCTCAACAAAATCTCCGCCGGACGACTCCTCCGAACGGGAGCCGCCGCCCGCTTCGCCGTGAATCAACGACGCCGCCACCGCCCCATAAGTTCCGCTGGCTATCGATAGGGGAACTTTGGAGGGCCCAAAAGAAATCGTAACCGTTCACGGCCCGGTGGGCATCAATGAGGGAATTGGGCGATCGGTAAAATAGGCGTCGAGCGCAGAGCACAGATAATCAAACCAGGATCGTCCCTGTTGCAGGCACGTGGCGGCGGCGGTCCAACTGCGTTGGCACCAGTGACGTCCGTGGATACTGCGGGTTCCCTGGGTCAGCCGCCGTTCGATGACCACGAAGCGCAGGGCCTGCTCGGCCAGGTTGTTGGTCGGAGCGATGCCCGGCGTGGTCACGAAGCGGAAGTAAGCCTCTCCGTGCGTCTTGAATCGTTGGATGAGGTTCTGCACCTCATTGCGCCGCGGCCCGCGTTTGCCGCGTTCCAGCAGGACCTTGCGTGCCCGGCCCAAGGCCCGCTGGAACCCCTCGGGCGTCAAACTTTCCCGCCGGTGAATCACGCCGAAGAGCCGCCGCATCCCGGCCAGCATCTGGTGGGCCCAGCGGATTGTCACCGCATCGGAGAGCGTGGTGAGGAACTTCAAGTCCCGGATCAGATGCGCCAGGCAGAACTGCACCCGTACATTATGCGCGCCCATGTATTGGCGGTAGGCCGAGAAGTAATCGCAACCCAGCACGCCTTGGAACTGCGTGCCCAAGAGCGCCACCAGCACGGGCGAACCGCGCGAGGGATCGATGTGGAACACCGTGAACCGGTCGGCCCGGAACACCCACGTCCACATCCGCTTTTTGTTCTCCGGATGGCCCGTCTCATCCACGTTCAAGACGGGTTGGGACTCCAGCGCCTGGCACAACTCTTCATACGGCTTTTCCAGGGCCGCACTAACCTTTTGAATGGCCTTGGCCAACAGCCCCCGCGACACTTTGATCCCGCCGACATCTTCCAGGAACTCCCCAACGATGGAATACGAATCGCGCCCCCGGCTCTTGAACCACCCCGTCAGGGCCGTCAGACGCGGCCCCAACAGTCCGGCCTTCTCTACTTCCGTCGGCAGGGGCGCGGCGTGGAACTTCCGGCACCGCGGACACCAAGCCGCATACGCCCGGTGCTCGGTCACGAGCAGGGGACGCGCCACCAGTTCGATCTGCTGGAGCACCGCCACGGGAACCGACGTCGCGGCCCGATGCACGCGCCTCCCGCAGTCCGGGCAGGTCGCGAGCCGATACTCCTTCACCTGATCCACCTGCTCCGGAGGAAAGGCCGGACGCTCGTATTTCACGTGCCCCGGCTGGCCGCCGATCTTGCCGCCGCCGGAACTCTTGGGGGACGGATTCTTCGGCGGCTTGACGATGTCGCTCGACGGGGGCTTGGAGGAATTCGACGAATTCTTCTTCAGCCGCGCATTCTCCGCCTCCAACTCCACCACGCGTTGTTCCAACTCCGCAATCCGCGCCAGCAGCGGCGCAATCGCCCCGGCGATGAGACGCTTGACCTCAGTTTCGCGGTAGCTGCGTTCCATCCTTCATCTTGTACCACCTTTGGCCCGAGCGCGCCAGTCTATATATTGTGGTGGCTTGCCACCACAAGCCGTGAACGGTTACGCGTACGACACCAGCTTCAGCGGGATGTTTCTCAATACAGCCCAAGCGGTGTTTACCAACGGCCTGCCGGACGTGGGCAAGGGACTTATAAACGGGCTGGTCGGAATGGTGAACAGTGCGGAAAATGTCGCGTTTTACGGCGGCAATCCGAGCACATTCCTGATAGATCAAATAACCGGCACATCGCCATCTATTCCCAGCATTCCGACGCCATTCTCATCGGCGAATCCGTATGACCAGGCAGCGATGAATATAGCCAGTGTGGCCGGCCCGACATTATTAACCTTGGGGACAGGCGAAGCGTACAGCGCAGAGAGTAGCGGCATCAACTACGGCGAGCTCGATGAACTAGGGCGACCTACTGGGGTCAACGCAACGATTACTCAAGATATGATTGGAACGGGAACGCCGGCCAATCCTGAAATCATCCCTCCCGGTTGGAGTGGCAATGGAACCGTCTTTAATGAGGCAAGAGGACACCTTATCGGCGCTCAATTGGGAGGCTCTGGAGACGTTGCTGAGAATCTCGTCACCTTGCAACAGAACCCTGCGAATTCTCCGATTATGCGCGGTTTTGAAACCAGCATTCGTAATGCAGTTGAAAATGGCGAAGTCGTTAACTATTCCGCGACGCCAATATATAATGGTACCAACCTTGTGCCGAGAGGTATAACTCTTTC
>JAKCCC010000175.1 GCA_021838985.1 Planctomycetota bacterium | reverse complement strand
CCTATCACGGTATACCTGGCCCTGGAGCAATGCCATCTCTTCGCCACGGACCCCGCGGGTGAAAATCTGTCGCTTTAATAACTTTCAGCGTTCCGTCTTCGGATGGCGGCGCGCTCAGCCGTACGCGGGACGGCAGGCCGGCGGTGCGGAGAGAGTGAAAATCGTTTAACTTTTTTATTGCGCGTGCGGCCTTCAAGGGCAGACCAGTCGGAGTGCTCAGACCAGCGGCTAAGCTGCCGCAGCGCTGGCCCGTCGTCTGGAACCGGTGGCACTGGGTCAAGCGATAAATTTCTGGTGGAAGAAAAAGCCCCAGACTCGCCACCGAAACAGGAAGCACCGGGCTTCAGATCACCGGCGGCTACTCGGCCGCGGCGACCTACGGCGAAAGGCCCACCCGCCGAGACCGTGCACGGCCGTCGGAAGTCTCTTGCGCCCCCGTCAAGTCAATTGCCCGTAATGAGTCAACTCCGCGCCCGATTGTTTTACCGCGGCCCGTACCGCAGGATCACACAGGGCGTCCAATTCCCATTGACGCTCGGCCAACAGGCGCGTATCCGTGGCGTTTAATCCGCGCGGGTCGCCGGGATGAACCATGATTTCGCCGGTCCCCGGTGGCAACGCCGCTAGTAATTTTAGCCACGCCGCCACGGACATCTGGCCCGTCGCCGCCAAGCCGAAGAACCAATCGGTGGTTCGCAAATCGACTCGGGAAATCTTACGCCGCATGCGCCCCGCCAGGGCCACCAAGCCCCGGTAGCGTAGGCCTGGCGCCGGCATGCCGGCCGGCGTCACTTCGTGGGCGCAGCGCAGCGCCGCAATGCCATACCGCCGGGCCAGGTCGATGGCGATATCCGCCAATGGCGGCCAATGATGAATATGCTTATGCGAATCCAAATGCGTCGGCTTCAGGCCCCGCTTCAAGGCCGTTTCAATTTGCGCCGCCCATTCCCGTCGCACTTCTTCCCGCACACGGCGGCCAGCCATCAGGCGCCGCAGCAGCCTGGCGACCGTTGGAGGAAAGTGGTTGTCGCCGCTGAGCAGTCGCGTTTGCCCGACCAGGCAGGGCCGCCCCTGGGTCAGGCATAAATGAATGCCCACTGCCAGCTTGGGTAGAGCTTGGGCGACTTCCATCGCCCGCGCCGCGTCCGGCGTCGTGACCAACAGCGTGGTGCTGGTCAAAATACCCTGCTGATGCGCCTGCCGGATACCGTCGGTGACACCGGTGGAGAACCCAAAATCATCGCCGTTAATAATGAGCCGCGTAGCCATGCGGCAAGTTATACCATAGGTTTTAGCGGTTAGGTTCTAAGCTCGCCTTTTGTCGATTTTGCAAACCCGCAGTAAATGCCTGTGGTGCAGCCCCCCAAGGTCCGCCAGATAATTCAGCTGAAGCACCGCAGGTCAGCAGACCTGCACCACCACCGGAAGGCCCGTAGCATATGCCAGATCGGGGCAGGAAAGGACGCCGAGCCGGCGTCCTCCCCTCCCGCCAAACCGGATGGGCAGATTTCCCGCATCGCACGTCGGTCGGCATGTTTGAAGTAGCCGAACCAGCCACGTGCGGTAGGGTGTGGCAATGCGGTTACCTTCGTCTACACGCCCCAACATCGGCCTGAAGAAGTCTTCCACCTCTCGGCTTCAAATCTGCTCTCCATCGCACCAGTAGGTACAATCCTCCGTGCCATCGCTTCTCCGCTGGTTCGACAGCCTATCGAAGTATGTCCACTCTGGCGGATCTTCGATCTACTACTGCTTCATTCCGCCCTCCCGCTTAAGTTTCCACGCGCTCCTTTGTCGGTGGCGCCGCGGCTCGCCTTGTCGAGTCGCCCTCCCTGGCGACCTGACGGGCCTGCCGCACTTCCTCGGCTTCCGGTGGGCGCAGATAGCTCGGCCGCAGCGCTTCGCGCTCGATAAATTGTCCGGCCTGCGCCAAAGCCCAGCCTAAAGTCAGCACGTTGGCCACTTGCGGAGCCCAGAGGGATTCGTTTAATTCCACGATTGTCCGCGGGTCTTCCGCGTGTTCGCAGATACGGGGGCGCCCGGGTTGGGAGGCTGGCGCCGCCCGCTCGCCTTGTCGAGTCGCCCTCCCTGGCGACTGGCCTTGCCACGCGGCACGGTGATAAGCGACCCCTTCGCCCAACAGCGCCAAGGGGCGCGGTGAGGCGTCGACAAAGGCACACGGATCAGCCAACACGGGACCGGCGGTGCGGATGAATGGCCCGACCCGAAGGGGTGGTTCGGCGCCGGATGCGGGAACCTGTTCCTTGACACCGGCCCGCCGATAACGGGCGGCGAACACCTGGCCGCGCTTGGCGTCCAGAATTACCGCGACATGGGGTGCTTCGGCGGGTGCGTTTAGCGCCAGTACGTCCACGGTGCAGACCGCCACCAGACGGCAGCCCACCGCCTGGTTAAGCGCCCGAGCCACGGTGACGGCAATGCGCACGCCGGTGAAGGAACCCGGCCCGATGGAAATATAGACTTGTTGAATATCCGCCGGTTTCCAGCCTTGGGCCTGGGTCAGGTCGCGGATTGTCGGCACCAATTCCACGGCATGGCGCAGCCCATGCGTGAATTGCCGCTGGGCGAGCAGTTGCGGCCCCCGCGCCACCGCCACCGCCCCCATCCGGGAGCTGGTTTCAATGGCCACGATGCGTGGCGCGTCATCGCGCTCGCCGGCGACACCGGCCGCCGGCCGAGACGAGGGAGGCGCCGGCGCAGCTGCCGGGGCCGTCGTCGCGGGGCGAAGGTTCCGCGGGTCTGTGGTGGCCATCGTGGCATTATAGGGTGGAACAGGTCAACCCGCAGGATCTTCCTGAGGATGGTTCCAAAAATCGGGGCGGCCAAATTTAGAGGCAGTATACTCAACGCCACCTCTGACGATACATTCTTGTGGTGCGGGTCTCCCGACCTGCCGCCTTCTCATTTTGCAGCCGCCGAGGGCGGCGGCTCCACAATGTTACGCGCCGCGGAGCGCAGCAATGACGCCGAAACGCGGTCCAGATAAAGCGCGGTCTGGGGATGCTGCTGGAGGATAGACGCCGGGACCAGTGGAGTGGCCGGTCCTTCCACGGTTTTTTTCACCGCCTGGGCTTTGCGCTGATCAGGCACGGAGCAGATGATCGCCCCGCTCTTTAAGATTTGCCGGCAGGACATGGAAATGGCCCGGGTGGGAACATCGGCCAAGGTTTTAAACCAGCCTTCGCCCAACTGTTGCCGTCGACACGCCTCATCCAGATTCACGACCAGATAGGGTTGTACGGTCTGCCAGTCCGCGGGCGGATCGTTGAAGGCCAAATGGCCATTTTCGCCAATCCCGACAAAGGCCACATCAATCGGGTGCGCTGCGATACGTTCGCCAAGGCGGCGGCATTCGGCCGCCGGATCATCCTGGCCATCGATGTAATGAAACGCCGCCAACGGCAACGGCAGGCGGCTGACAAAGCGTTTCCATAGATACAGGCGGAAGGAAGCGGGATGGGTGATAGGCAGGCCGATGTATTCATCCAGATGAAACGCAGTAACTTTATTCCAAGCCAGGCCCTGGGTCTCGACCAGCGCTTCGAGCATCTCAAACTGGGAGGCGCCGGTGGCGACAATGATATTGGCCTGGCCGCGCTGCGCGATCGCCTGGCGGATCAGCTCGGCGCCGTCCCGGGCCGCCGTTTGCCCCAACGCCCGCTTGTCCGGGCAAATAATAGTTTTCACTGCGTTGCTCCTTTTTCCAGCCCTCCAGAGTACACGCCTCCGCCGAGTCCAGCAAGACGGCGGTCGGGTCCTGCCAACCGCAAGCGGGGTTACATTATTTTTCCAACGCGCGGAATTTGACAGGCGCCCGGAACGGCTTCTATCATGCCGCAGTGGGCCGGGGGCATGGTGTCTTCGGGCGGAGGCGCCCGCCCGGGCCGGTGGGAAACCACACTTTCGCGGCAGGAGCAACGTTCATGGCGCAGAAGTTTAACGTCGTCATCGGGCAGTCCGGAGGCCCAACGGTGGTGATAAATCAATCGCTGGTGGGGCTGATTGAGGAATTGTATAAACACGCTGATATTGGCGACATTCTGGGGGCCAGGCACGGCGTGCGCGGCGTGCTCAACGGTGATTTTGTCCCGCTGAACGGGTTGCCGGCGGAGCGACTGGAACAGATCGCCCAAACACCCTCCAGCGCCCTGGGGTCCACCCGCGACAAGCCGGATGAGGACTATTGCCGCAGGCTGCTAGCCTCGTTGAAGAAACACGCGGTGCGGTATTTCTTTTACATTGGTGGAAATGATTCGGCGGACACCGCCAAGATTGTCGCGGATATGGCCGGTCAGGCCGGTTATCCACTGAACGTCTACCATGTGCCGAAGACTATCGACAACGATTTGCGCACCACCGACCATTGCCCCGGTTATGGCTCGGCGGGTCGATTCGTGGCGCTGGCCATGCTGGGCGACGACCTGGACAACCGATCTCTGAAAGGGGTAAAAATTGATGTGATTATGGGCCGCGACGCCGGCTGGCTGACGGCCTCGTCGGTGCTGGCCCGCCATGACGATGGCGACGGGCCGCATCTGATTTATGTGCCGGAAGTGGATTTCAACGACGAGAAATTTCTTGGCGACGTGGACCGCGTGTACAGCCAACTGGGGCGCTGCGTGGTGGCGGTAAGCGAGGGCATTCGCTACAAGGCCGGGGATAAATCCAGCTTGGTCACGGAAAGGGTAAGGCAGGGTGGGGAAGTGGATGCGCATGGCAACAAGCAGCTTTCCGGCACCGGGGCCCTGGGCGATTATCTGGCCGCGTTGGTAAAAGACCGCCTGGGCGCGGCGCTGCAGAAAAAGACCGGCGGAAAATTACGCGTGCGGGCTGATACGTTCGGCTATCTGCAGCGCAGCTTTCCCACCATCGTCAGCGCCACGGACGCCGCGGAAGCGCGGCTCTGCGGTCGCCGGGCGGTGCAATACGCGTTAACTCAGGCCCAGAGCTTAGCCAGCGGATCGGTGGCGCTGCGCCGGATCAGTGAAAACCCGTATAAGGCGGAAACTTTCCCCACCCCCCTGGACACCGTGGCCCGGAAAACCAAGCCCCTGGATCCGGCGTGGACGACCAACGGCTGCGACATCGGCGAGGAATTTATCCGCTATGCCCGGCCGCTGATCGGAGCATTGCCGGCCCCGGGCCGGTTGATTTGAAATGGTATTGCTCGGACTGGACATCGGCACCTCCGCCACCAAAGCGCTGTTGCTGCGCCGCGACGGCGCGGTGGCGGCCACCGCCGAATCGCCGCATGAGCTGCAAATGCCGCGGCCCGGCTGGACCCAGCAGCATCCCGAAGAATGGTGGCAGGCGGCGTTGGCCGCGACGGTCCAGGCGCTGCGCGGCGCGGGGTTGAAGGCGT
>JAKCCC010000174.1 GCA_021838985.1 Planctomycetota bacterium | reverse complement strand
GTCGGTGGGAGTTTTTGCACATCCTGTTTTTTATACGGTGTGGAGAAAACTGCACGCCATCCCAAAAGACCCGTGAAATCAGGCTTTCTGGTTCCTCCAAAATCGGCAAGGGTCGCGCCATGCCCCCCGCCCAAATTCGGATCACCCCCGTGCCCCATTACCGGCTAAGGGGCCTCCGGTACGGCTGTAACGGTTTTTCACTGGCGGTCCGATCCCGGCAATCCCTCCAGTAGTTCCCGCACGGTGCGCTGCAGAAGCGGGTGCCGCAGGTCCGGCGCGATTTCATGGAGCGGCTGCAAGACAAAACGCCTGTGATGCAGACGCGGATGGGGGATGATTGGATTTCCCCGCCGGCAGACCCTATCCCCATAGAAAAGCAGGTCCAGGTCGATCGGGCGCGGTCCATGCCGTGGCTCGCCGCGCCGATCTCGGCCAAGCTTCGCCTCAATTGCCAGTAACCGGGCGAGGAGATCTCGCGGCGTCAGGGAGGTGCGGATGGCCGCGGCCGCATTGAGAAAATCCGGTTGTCCTGGCGGACCGCCCACCGCCGGGTTGTGGTAAAAAGTTGAAACCGCCAGAAGGACGGTACCGGGCAGTTCGCGGATGGCCTGGATCGCCGCCTGGATATTAACGCGGCGGTCGCCAAGATTTGCGCCCAAGCCGATATAACAGGTGGCGTCCATGGCTGAATTTTCAGTCAACGGGTTTGCGGACGGGCGCCGTCTGGCCGGGGTGTGGTTGGCCCCCCACGACGCCGGGACCGGCGCCTATCGGCTTGTGCCGGGTGATGGCGGCGGCGAAAATCACCGCCACCAACAGGACGCTCGCCCAAAGTGATACGCCGAAGGTTAACAGCCAGTCATGTCCGTACGGCCCAAACACCTTGCCGACGTCCGTGGTCAGAAACATCAGCATCGCGGCAGTGCCCAAGGCCCCGATCGCCCACGTACGCATCCGCAGCGTTTGCCGGGGGTCGCTTAGCACCATGGCCACGGCGAAAAGCGGGATGACCAGCGTGACATAATGCGGCACCCAGGTGCGCGGCGAGGCCCACAGCTCGAAGATCGCCACGGCCCCAGTTTCCAGCCAATAGCGCCGCCGTCTCAAGGTCGGCAAGCGGCGCCGCGCCCACCACAGGCCGCTGACGCCCACCGCGGTCAAAATGGTACGAATGATCCAATCGCTCACCGGCGCCGGCAGGCGCAGCAGATTAACATACTGGGCTTGCTTGCCGCCCTGGACATGGTAATAGAACGCGGGCACATGCCGCAGGAGGCGCGAAAGAAAACTCGGTACGGACTGGCCGACGAAATACTCCACCCGTCCCTGCATGACATAAGGCAGGATCATGATTTGGGTCCATTGCTCCAACCACCGCAGGTTTTGCCGCCAGCCGAAGGCCAGTGCCGGCACCGCCAATAACCATATTCCCATCCCCGCCACGATGCCCGCGACAATCCACCAGCGGCGTTTCCAGAGGAAGTAGAGCAGGAATATTACCGGCGTTACCTTGATGCAGATGGCCAGGGCAAGCAACAGGCCCGCGAGCCATTGGGCCGGCCAATGGTCCACCTGGGCCAGGGATAGGCCGAGGGCCAGGGGCGTGAGCATTAATAGATTGGTCTGGCCTTCCTGCATGTCGCCGAGCACCGGCCATAACCATACCGCTAGAATCAGTAGCCACGCCAGGGGCTTCAACGGTACGCCGGTGCGTTCAACCGCGTGCCGCAGCGTAAAAAAAATAATCAGACAGAAGGCCAGCTTGCACACCACCCACACGAATTGCGCGTTGGGCACGGAAAGTCGTGTCAGGGGAGCGAACACCATTAGGGTTACCGGGGGCGTCGGGAAACTGTCGTCGATGTAGCTGGCATGGTGATAAATGAATTTTGGAACCATGCGCATCCAGCGCTCGAAGTCGTTAATGTCAGCGGTGCTATGGGTGCGCTGCTTTTGGATCATACGCTGCCGGGCCTGAAGGGCCACGATGAGCGTCAGCAACGCCGCCGCGATCAGCACGGCCAGGGCCAGGCGGCGCTGGGGGTGCGCCACGCGGGCGGTGCTGGAGGGGGCTTGGTCCGAAGCCGCAGGCAAAGTCAAATCTCCTTTTCGTCTCCGCCCCGTCCTACCGGCGATGGGCCTGGCGCCGGCCGGCGGTTGGCCCCGACCCCGGGTTTTCCATTTTCGAGCGAGACCAGCCGCGCTGCAGCCGGTCAAAGCTTGAGCCGACCCATGCGTTCCACCGCCTCGCGGATCCGGGTTTCTTCGACCGTCAGGGCGATGCGCAAATACCCTTCACCGGCGGGGCCGAAACCGGCACCCGGAACCGTAACCACGTGCGCTTCCTCCAGCAGGCGGGCACACAGCGGCAGGGAGGGCAGGGAATGCGGGGTGTTCACCCAGCAGAAAAACCCCGCCGTCGGCTTGCGGAAGCTCCAGCCGAGGGCGGTCAGGCCGTCATGCAGCACGTCGCGCCGTTGGCGATAGATGGCCATCTGTCCCTTGACCTCCGGATGATCATAATGCGCCAGCGCCATGGCGCCGGCCACTTGAATCGCGTTGAACTGGCCGCTGTCGACGTTCCCTTTCACTTGGGCCAGCGCCGCAAGTATCGCCGGATTCCCCACCGCCCAACCCAACCGCCATCCGGTCATGTTGAAACTCTTCGAGAGCGAATGGAATTCGACGGCCACCTCGGCCGCACCGGGAACCTCCAAAATACTGTGCGGGGCTTGCTCAAAATATACTTCGCCGTAGGCCAGATCGTGGGCGATTACCCAGCCATAGCGCCGGGCCATGGCCACCGCGCGTTCGTAAAACGTCAGCGGGGCCGTCGCCGCGGTGGGATTATTCGGGTAGTTCAGCCAAATCAGCCGGGCCTGGCGGCGGACCACCTCTGGAATAGCGTCGAGATCGGGCAGAAAATCGTTCTGTTCCCGTAACGGCATGCGATGGATGCGCCCCCCTGCGAAAGTCGCCCCGCTGGTGTAAACCGGATAACCCGGCTCTGGAACCAGCACTACCGCGCCGGGATTGATCACCGCCAGGGGCAGATGGGCGATGCCATCCTTCGAGCCAATGGTGGCGATAAGCTGATGGTCCGGATCCACCTGGACCTGGAAACGCCGTCGCATGAAGTCGGCCGCCGCGTGCCGAAAAGCCGGCACGCCTTCATCGAAGGGATAGCGGTGATTCTTCGGATCATAAATCGCCTTGGCCATGGCGTCGATGATGAACCGATGGGTGGGGCGGTCGGGGTCGCCCACCCCCAGGTTAATGACATCCTGGCCGGCCGCGAGCAAGGCCCGTTTTTTTTTATCGATCTCGATAAACAGATAGGGTGGCAGCGCCTGCAGACGCTTGGATTTCATAAAAGCCATGTTCGTTCCTCACGCCCGCCCCGATATTTCACCATTGAAAGGACGATCAATCAACAACCCAGACACCCATCTTCGCGGCGGCCTTTATGCCGCCCCTATGCCCGCGCTGCAAAATCCGGCCACCCCCGCTGTCCCCGCGCCGACTCCGCAAGTGTAAGAAAATTTTCGGATGCGGTAAAGTAAGCGTTTTTCGGGGGGCCGTCACCCCCGCTGGAGTTCGCGCCCGATGCTGGCTTATTACATCCAAACGCTGAATCCTTTCATTTGGCAGTGGGGGCATTCCAACTTTGGCATTCGCTGGTACGGCACCGCCTACCTGACCGGCTTTATCATCGCTTATGGGCTGATGAAGCGCTTCATCCAAACGGGACGAATGGCGCTGCCGTCCGAAAAACTTCCCGATTTCGTTCTGTTTGTCGCCATTCTGGGTGTGCTGGTTGGCGGCCGACTCGGCGAGGCGGTGCTATATCGCCCACATATGTTCACCACTTTCAGCGCTACGTTTCCGTGGTGGGGTCTGCTGATGGTGCAGAATGGCGGTATGGCCGCACACGGTGGAATCCTCGGCGTGATGGTGGCGGTCTGGGTGTTCGCACGGCGGGGCGGTTACCGTTTTCTGAACCTGCTGGATTGTGCCGCCATGGTCGCACCGATTGGCCTGTGCTTCGGACGTCTCGCGAATTTTGTCAACGGCGAACTTTACGGCCACCGTTGGCAGGGTCCACTGGCGGTGCAATTTCCCACGGAGCTTATCTATCAGAACCAGCCGCTGGACGCGCGGATTCGCCATTTCGCCGCGGGCCTCGCGGCGCATCATCCCGACCTGGCTCGATTCATGGTTCGAAATCCGGTGCCAGGGATGACCACGTACGTCAGCACGCGTTTGCAGAGGCAACAGCACCAATTACAGGCGGTCCTGGCGCTGCATCCGCGTTCGGAAATCCTCCGCCTCGCCGCATCCGGCCATTATCCGGTGCTGGATCGGCTGCGGCACCAACTGCCTGGCTGGCTGTCGCAACTTCGTCTGGAGGTTGGGGTGCGACATCTTTGGAAGGCTCTGCATCCCCATTTTCACGGACCGCTGCCTTTGGCGGCGCGCCTGCAGATCTTGAACTTGGCGCGCCAAGGCAATACCTTCGTCATCGACCAATTGCGGCAGATCCTGCCGCCGCGGATTCCTTCGCAGCTGATCGAAGCGCTCCTGGAAGGAGTGATGCTGTTTCTGATCTGCTGGTTCGTCGGCCATCGCTGGCGCCAGGCCGGCCGGGCCAGCGCTGCTTTCGCGATCGGTTACCCGATCATGCGCATCATCGGCGAGCAGTTCCGGATGGGGGATCAACCGCAGCTTATCTTGGGCCACTGGATCAGCCTGGGCGTTATTTACAGTGTGCCGATGCTGATCGCGGGCCTCATCTTCTGGATCGTGGTTCAGAGCCGATACCACGATGGCTGAAGCACCGCATCTCATGACGGCCATCATAACCATGCTGCACGCGGCCAGCGCAGGCGTAGCGCACCTGCCTTGGCTGTGGGACGCGGCCATGGCGGCGACAGGGCTGGCCGCTATCTGGGTCGCCGGGCGCGGCTACCGTGCGGTTATCATGGCCAATTGCGCCGCCTGTGGCTGGTATTTGAGCCTGGGCTTGTGGCATTGGTCCATGCTGGCCGCGATCGCGGCGGCTTTAGCGGGAACCATTTGTGGCCTCCTGGCCGCGCCGGTCATGCGGGTGGCGGTGGTGGTCGGCGCCGCCGCCTTGGGATGCGCCGCCGGCATTACGCTATGGCGGTGGTTTCATCAACCACCGGATTTGCGCTGGGCGCCGGCGGTGGTGGGGGTGGTGGTGATGGCCATCGCGGGCTTGTATCTTTTTCGGGCCGGGGTGGTGGTTTTGTGCATGTTGGAGGGGGCGGTTCTGCTCGCCGCCGGTGAATTCGGGCTGCTGTGGCGTGTCGGACCGGTCACCTGGCGGGCTGCGTTGGCCCGGCTGTTTATTGCGGATCCTTT
>JAKCCC010000173.1 GCA_021838985.1 Planctomycetota bacterium | reverse complement strand
CCAGGTGGTCGGCTCATCGTACCAGGGCTTCGCTGGGGACACTGCAGAGGCTATGGCCGAGGCGTTGACGCCGGTTTGGGGAGCCGTCTGCGCTGTCGTGGTGCTCGAAGTCGAAAAATATGGGCCCATGAGCTTGTGGACGTAGGCCTCACCGGCGTCCTGGCCTACGTTGGCGGCGTCCTGGGCCAATCCCGATAAGACGGTATCGATATTCAGGGTCATATATCAAGCCTTCAATATCTGAATCCCGTAGACGTCCACGGCAGGATTCACGGCGCCAGCCGCAACATCGTATTCAAAATGCAGCTCGGTCAGACCGGCCGTCGAGAAATCCTCCGTCTTATATCCATCCCACGAATACGGCACATAGGTCCACGCATCATAGTTGGTCAGGCTGCTGATCAGGAACGATTCAGCATTAGCCTCGGCATCGCCATCCGTGGTGAATTGCGGGGCCGTCTGCCAGAGCTGCTGCCGCAGCGATCCCAGATTGCAATCGCTGATCATCGCGGTTTCACCGGATTTGAACGATAACCGGGACAAGACTCCGGGTTGATCCGTGACCGGATTTGTCCCCGAATTATATTCGTGGACGATGAAGCCAAAATAATCCAGGTTCGTCGCTACGGGCACGGGTGTTTTTTGCCGGAGTACGCCAGGGGCGACTCCCAGCAGATTGATCTTGGTGAAGCGCAGGTCCTGCAGCGGTGTGAATGCCCCATAGGCCTCCAGTGCCCGGATTTCGGCTTGCAAGGCGCCGCCAAGGGTCATGCCGGCGATCGTGCAGACGTTGCCTACATTCCCCCAAGTGGCAAGTGCCGTTAGCTGGCCCTGCAACAGACGCGTTGTGTTGAGCTCCGTTTCAACATGGTTATTCGCGTTCAGCATCCAGAAAGGGATCACCAGCGTTGAGTCGATGACGGGACTGGTAGCACCCGCGTTTTTTAACGGAGCATAAACTGGCTTGCGCCGCGGCAAAAGCCGATTCCATACGGCCAGGAGTTCCATCGCGCTCGCCGACAGGATGTAATCGTTGTCGGAGGTGAAGATCTGCAATTGCTGCAGCAAGCCGAATTCGTCACCGGGGGCGATGTTCGCGGGCGCTATCGCAATCGCAGAGGCCGGCTGCGTCAGTGTATACATCAGCCGCAAAGCGAGGAAACGTATTTTGTTGCCGACAGAGAGCGCGAACGCGGTTTTTCCGCCGGGCTGGATAGGGCCCGTGGCGCTAGTCCTGTACCTGATCCCAGCCGGCGCACTGATTTTCTGTTGAGCGCTGACCTGGGCGGCCGGGGCGATGATGGGTCCGGGCATGGTAGATTCCTCAAATGTGTCAATCAGCCGAAGCGCCTAGCCTAGGGCATCTTCGGAAAATATTTTATCAATAAATTGTAGAGGAACATTCCGGCGAACACTCCTCCGGCCAGCAAGGCCAGCTGCTTCAAGTCACCTTTCATTGAATTATCTCCATGCGTGTCTATCCTGGGCTTTGTGCCTTCAATAACAGCGATTTTGTTGCTGGGGATAAGGCCAGCAGCTTCTCTGCGGGAACCGAGAGGGCGAGCTCGGATAGAGCTTGCTTGTGGGATCCTACGTCCCGCATGCGACGATACTGGGATATCCCAGCCAACACGATGCCCGCCGCTCCGGCGATCAGCGAGAGGGTCGTTTCCCCGATGGGCCCGGCGGCTTGACCCGCCGCCTGGGCCAAAGGGCGTAATTGACCCACCAGTGGGCTGACGGGCTTTTGGGGAGTAGTGGCCTGGGTGATTTGCTGCGTGGTCTTCGCCGCCAGGCCCCACGAATGGAGAGAGCAAGCCGAAAAACCCACCAACAGGATCCCGCCAGCCAATATAGATTCCATCCAACCCAATTTCTTTGATGCCAATGCCACAAAGACTTTTCCAGACGTGTCCTGATCTATTCTACCGAACGATCAATGAATGTCAAGCGGCGCCTTCGGCGGATCGATCTTCGATATTGCAATCTTTGAATTAAGACAGTATATGGTGGCTGAACGCTGGAAAATGTGAATTACGAACCGTCCTGCCGTCTTCGGCCAACTTGGCAAGCTGGTTAGGCCAGCCTCCCTGGCTAGCTGCCGCTCGCTGTCCAAGTCTTGCGGGAAAAGCCAGTGCGATGCGCACTGCGATCTGATAACGGGACTGATCTGGGAATAGCGCTGGCAAATGAATATACATGCGTGTTGCCGGTGGGCGGAGCGCGTCGCGATCTGCTCGTGCATCTTCGCGTAGCGGTCGATAACGTATGCGGCCTCATCGATCACAATGACATATCCGCGTTTACGACGAGACCAATATAGGACGCGATCCAAGGTCCGGCAGAATACGGAGCAGTCCGGCCACCCCGGCGTCCGGTATGGATCCAGTACGATTAGGCGATCCGCCCGGTCAACCAATCGCTGGGCCAGCGTCGTTTTTCCGGATTGGGTCGGTCCCGTGATCAGGGTGTGGTATGGCATCTGGATTGACCTTTTTGCGAATATTGAACACTGGTCCAGTCACGTGGTAGATCGCGCCTGCCAGGAGTATTTCGGGCAGAAATCGGTCGATACCCCTGGCCCGAACATGCAACCACCGCGCTATCACATCGGCTAGCTTCGACTGCTGATCTTCTGAGACTACGTAGGCTCCGCGCGAATACGACGTGAGGAAGCCGCAATAGATGCTTGCTGCCAATTGACCGGCGCCAACCGTATCGGATGGTATTTCGTCCGCCCATCTGGGTGCAGGCTCCGGAGGCTGCTGTTCTTGCCCCGCCCCCCTCATGGCTCGCTTGGCCCTGGCCTCCCGTTGTAGCACCGCAGCCGGGCTTTGGGAATATTCCTCCGGGGACTTCTTGCGGGGCCCCCTGGCTGTCCAATGGCTCGGCTTTTCCGCTTTGGATGGAGCCGGAGATTGCACTTTCGGCAGATCATCTATCGGATCCGTGTTGTCTGACCCAGTATCAGCCTGAACTTGCGATACGTTCGGCACGATGTCTTGTGCTATGTCATTTTCAGCCTTTTTCAATATATTTCTCCTCGATGTCACGACGTGTCTTCCCGATGCAATTGCCGGTGCAGCCATACAGCATATAGCCGCAATTGTGGAATTGCATCTATTATCTCGGCGGCCCGCCGATCCCTCTCCTTCAAGCGATCTATTAAGTGATCGACCGTATCGACGTATTCCCACGGCAAGTCGATCTGATCCGGATCCCGCCAAATGGAGGATAAACGGAGACCACGCCATTCTTTGCCCAGCACGCCGAAAGTTTTCCGCGATTCCGTCGCCTGTATCAATTCCCGTAACCTCTCCGGCCGTTTGAATACTCCCAGCTCATAAGATTTCGACATGTACTTCGTTAACTCGACCGGCGCACGCGCATCAGCGGCTCTAACGTCGACGATATAACTTCCGCGTGAGGCCGCCCGCCAGGCATCCGACAGCTTGCCCTGGTCTATCCATTGGCCGCAATAGATCAGGTGCAGGTGACAATTCCATAGACCAGATTTGGCGAGTTTAATCTCCATGCACCAAACGGCGTTTTTGATCGATCTTTTCCATATTTTGGATTGTCGCAGTCGTCTAAAGGCGCGTTGCAGGTCATTGATCTGATCAACAAGCCCACGATGTTCCTGACGCAACGTGAGCGTCACGAACCGGAAACGCTGCCTCTTAGCCTGCATGAATGAGCCAAGGTTGCGACATACTCGCCGCATACGCTCCCTGCTGCACGCCGGGCAGAATGGATCTCCGCAGCGTTTACACCGGATCCGGAAAATCTGTTTACCCGAAGACGGTGACTTGCAACTCTCTACCCAGGACTTTTTTCCGCAGAAATCGTATCTTTCCAGCCGTCTGGAATAACCAAGTTCGGACAAGGCCTCATGCACCGCCTGGCGTTGGTTCCGACATCTGAAAAATCTCCAGTCGGCCTCCATTCCTACACCTATCCAGATAATCGGCCACGTTCCACCAATACTGCTCTGATTGCGGATCGCATTTCGCGGATCCGGCGCATTTCCTCGTAGGTTGCCGCCTCCGTCCTGCGGAGTTCGTCCTGGGATGCCGCGAGCATCCATTTCGCCTGATCGGGATCCACGGCGTACTCGCCCATCAGCTCTTCAATCGTCATCATGCGCCTCCTCGCTTCCGGCGCCCAAAATCTGGCGTATACTCACCATCTTCCTGTTGCGACATCGGATAGGGTAGACGGATACGTACGCGGTATCCAGCAGAAAATTGCCCGAACCACGTCCTGGCCCAATCTCAATCACAATCCGTTTACCATCCAGATCCGTAAAACGCCTGACTCGGTATTTAAGTTTGGTCACGCTCATCTCCTTGTCCAAAATCGCCGTCCCGTATGCTGGTACGAGCCTGACACGACATCCGAAGAGCCATGGGAAGCTGAACGCCCTTGGATTCCACGTAGAGTTGAAGCAGCTCCGCGATAGCCCACATTGCATCGGCTTGACGCCTCAGCTGCGTTGTATGCCGCTTGTGACATTCCTCCAGGGTGCCCAACCAAATATCATCCCTTTTTTCCGCGTCCATCGTTTTTCTCCAAACATTGAGCAAAATCACATTTTTTTAAAAAAATCAACAGATGTTTGTAGGTGTAACAAGTGAAGTAGGTGAGCGGCGGACCGCGGGCGCAGCCAGTGCGACAGTTGTGGATGAAAATAGACATTATGTTAAATTGAATATTCGCGTGTTTAGGCTTGTCTAGTTGTTTTTGGTGGCTTTGCGTCATATTGCACCGTTATGTTAAGTTATCGCAAGTATAGCAACCTTAAGGTGCGATGTCAAGTGTCGTCTCGGCTTAGTTGTGTGTGGGCGACCATTGAACCGTGAATGAGTACGTTCCCACGACCGGTCCCGTGTTTGATCCTGTAGCTATGTTGCCGGAAAAAGTGCCGTTAACCTTCCCAGTAGCGTCATAGTTAGCGACAGAATTGCAAGTGGCCGGGTAAACCGTGTAATTTGTTCCTGCATAGTTGTAGTACAGGGGGTAATCTGCGGTGAGATTTATCGACCAAGAATTACCCGTGCATTTGACAATAATGGATCCAATAATTGCGTAATTCAGCGTTGCATTAGAACTGTTTCCAGCCCACCCGTTGCCAATACCGAGCGGCTGGAAAGCGTCATTGGTGGTTTGAAATGGGTACGTTCCAGCCGGCGTCCCGCCACCGGAAGAAACCACAACTTCTCCACCCGTCACATTCAGATATCCGCCCGAAGTGATGTTCGCCGGGCACGCCACCGGCTGCGGAGCCGCAGCGCAGATCACGGAGAAGGCTGCAGCAGGCGCCGGAGCAACGCCCGCCGCTAGGCCGATCCCGGCTGCCAGGCCCGCGTTAGGGACGAGCGTGGGCCAGTCCTGGGCGACGG
>JAKCCC010000172.1 GCA_021838985.1 Planctomycetota bacterium | reverse complement strand
CGCGTATCAGCCGGGCGGGAATCCCCCGCCACGCGGCCGATTGATTCCACGCGGCGTTCATCGGCTCAATTACCAAACCGGCCAGCTTGCCCGCCCGGCCGCGTTGCCACTTCGACCCATATACCTTGGTAAGAGCCACCTGCCCCCACTGGCGGCTGGCGCCTTTTATCTTCCCATGGTCAAAACCCAGCACCTGGTAGGCCATCCCTTCCACATACGCCCAAACCTGGTTCTTGGCGGGATAGTAGCGCACAAAGCCGGAGCCGGTCTCGCTGCCAAAGCTGTATGGCCCCGGCATGGGCGCCTGGGCGGGATTGTTCATAAGCGATCCGGCGTAAAAGCCGTCATGCGTATAGAAATAGAACTGGCCCCATTCGCTTTCGCCGGCCACGTAACGGTTGCCGACCAGCCCCGCGATTACCCAGAAATGGTGCAGCAAGCCATGGCCGGGCTGGCCGGCGGCTTTGCGCCCGGCCATCCATAGCAGCCGGCCATCCGGGGCGAATTTCATGAATTTCACCGCGTTGCAGACATTGTCGTGCCCGATGCCATGGTGCATGGCCGTGGTCTCGGCCCGCGTATAGTACGGTACGGTGGCGTTGACGCACGTGTACAGGTCTCCTTTGGCGTTAACCCGCACGCCCAATATGCCCATCCTGGCTCCAGTGTAAAGCCGACCGCCCGCGCGCCGCAGAACCCGGGCAACCGCATAACGGGCCTTCGCCAAATCCCATTCAATAGCGCCGTTGGGCAAAAACCGCTCCGCCGGAATTTCAACGATGCTGTTAGCCTGTGTAACCAGATAGATATCGCCCTGGCGCGACATCCACATGGAGCCATCCTGCCCGGCCAGAGGCGGCACATAGATCGGGCGGGTCACACGGTCGCCAACCTTGAACTTACGAACCTTCGCGCCGACTTCGATCACCGTACCCACCGCTTCGTGGCCCAGCGTAATCGGAAACGGCGGCGCCCAATACATCGTACCCTCGATAAGTTTCTGGTCGGTGCTGTTGCAGATGCCACAGGCCTCGATGCGCACCAAAGCGTCGTAGGGGCTGATCTCCGGTGGCGGGATGTTCGCCAGCTGGAGCTTTCCGGCCTGTGGAACGACCAGAGCCTTCACGCCTTCCTCCAGTCGAACACCACCGCCATGGCCTCACTCGGGCGGTCCAGGATCAAGCGATACGCTTCCACGGCCTGTTCGGGGCGAAAGCGATGGGTAATCAGCGGTGCGAGTGCCAATTCGCCGGATCGGAGCCACTGCATACAACGTCGCACCGCCTCACCGCTGTGGCCACAGGGAAAGTAGGCCCGCACGAATTTCAACTGCAACTGGTGCAAGTCCAGTGCACTGGGCGGCGGATACCAACCCTGCAAGACCAATTGTCCAAACTGCTTCAACAGCGGCGGTTCCTGATTGATCACCGCCGCGTTTCCGGCGGTGTCAATGACCACGTCCGCGCCCTGGCCCCGCGTAAAATCCATCACCGCCTGGGCGAGGTCTTGGTCTTTGCTGTTGACGGCCACATCCGCCCCGAAGCGGCGGGACCACTCCACGCGTGGTGGCATCGTGTCCGCAGTGAGAACTTTGGCCCCCTGGCTCCGGCAAATTTGTGCCGCGGCATGGCCGATCATGCCTTGCCCGACCACCACCACCGTCTGTCCCGCCCGGATTTGGGCCATGTCGATTCCGCGACAGGCCACGGCCGCCAGTCCCGCCAACGCCGCCGCCTCGCCGGCCAGCCCCTCCGGCACTGTCTCCACATAGGGCATGCCGGCGAACGTGCCGAGTTTATCCGGATCGACATTCACCACCGCGGGACTCAGATGCCCGCACATCCAATTGCCGCCATAGCCTTCGGGAATCCGGGCGGCGAGGAAATTGATCCGCGCCCCGAGCTGGTATCGCTTCGCGGCACTCGTACCCACCGCAACGATTCTACCAATGGACAGATAGCCGGGAATGCACGGAAAGGTGACATCACCGGGCGGACGTTGGCCCAGCAACGCCCAGCGTTCCGTGCCCAGGCTGATGGCGCTTGCTTCCAGCTCCACGGTGACGTCCCAAGCTCCGGCCTCCGGCAGCCTGACTTGGCGCAGTTCCACCTGATCGATCGCGGAAAATACAATGGCTTTAGCGGTGTTCATGGATTGCCTTGTTTTGGTGCGCGCGGATTTTTCCTGGTATTGATGCTTTTATAACCCGGGGGTTTTGCTCACGAATATTGGCACCGCTGCGACGCAATTCTTCCTGCAGATCGCTGATATATCGCGGTGCCCCGGGAGCTCGCCACGCCCCTCCAGCCGCGTCGCGTATCGTTCACAAGGTTTGATTATTTGTAATCGCTCACGTGGCGAAACATGCCAAATCATTGGGAAACATCGTAGTTTAGGGTTCGCCTCCAGCCTCAATTTCTACCAACGATACGCTCGACGGTGGCATGGCAAAACCGATATCCACCTTGCCATGGATGATCCTGAAGCTGCCATGGTCTACTTGCTGCAGCGCGGCGCGGCGTTGGTTGAGCCGCTTGTGCTTCCATAGATAATAAGCGTTGCTCACCGTTCGGCTGACCAACCAGCGCTTAAATCGTACCCAGTGAGCGCCGAAAAACGCGCGGGCGCCGCGAATCCGCAGCACCACGGCCTGGCGGGTGGCGTAATCCACCGGCACCCCCCCCTCGGGAATACGGCACCCGTAGTTCCAGAGCAGCACAGTCACTCGTTTGGTCTTCTTGTCGGCGGAAGCAAAGCAATTGACGGTCTTACCGCCGCGCGTCGCCTCCACCCGCGTGCCCACCAGGCGGTGGATCATCGCCAGGACGTTATAGATCGCCTTCGGATACGCCTGGCCAAGCGCCACCGGATTGGTGAACAGACTCGGCCAGCCCCACACGTCTCGCCATTGGCCGCTCCGCCCTTTCTGCACCAGGTCCGTGGTTACCAAGAGCAGGGCCTTGTCTACGCCACATTGTAGCAGCGTGTTCAGGAACGCCGCCGACCAGGCCCCCCCACGTTATCGGCATTGATTATGGCGTTGGGCTGATTGCTGGTGTTGTAATCGGGGCCCCATTCCGTGAACTGAATCGGCAGGTGGGAATAGTACCGGTCCCGCGCCGCCTGCGTAACCCGAAACATCCGGGTAAAAGGGGGAAAATTCGCCGGGTACTGGCCGTCCAGCGAACTGATGTTGCCATAGTAATGCAGCCCCAGGAAGTCCAGCTTGACCTTCTGGCGGGCGCAGTCACGTAGAAAACGCACGGACCAGTTGAAAGCGCCGAACTTGAACGTGAACGGCCAGCCCGACGCCAGGCCGCCCAAGATCACATGCTGGCCGGGGTGCTTTTTTTGAAAATCTTCAGCGGCCCGGGCCACATTTTTATATTCCTTGAAATACGCCGCATACCCCGCCGCGGAGCCCATGGCGGGCCAGGGCCAATGCGAATAGAAAAACGCGCCGCTTGTTTCCGGCTCGTTGCCGACCTCGAATTCGGCGTTGGGAAACTTCTGGTCGATCAAGATGTATTTGAAATAGGCCTGGCAGTAGCGGCGATACCACCGCCAGTTCGTCGGCCCATAATCGGAAATACGCGCTGCGACCGCGGTGCGTTGGGCTTTTGGAACAGGTGGTGGCGGCAGTCGAAGCTGCGGCGGCAAAACCTGGGCGATCACAATATGCGGGATGGCGCCCACCGCCCGGCAGGTGGCCAGCCCGGACGATAAACGCCCGGGCCACCCCGCTTGGAAGGCCCGAGCGTCACCCAAAACGAACCGCCCTTGTTTCGTGAAACGGCCCGCGATGTCCACGTCGATTAAGCGGAGGGTTTTGATGCCGATCCTCTTCAAGCCGGCGTTGGTGAGTGCATCAGGGGAAAAGTCCCACCCCACGCCTTCCGCCAGTCGCTTTAACCGCCGGACGTCATTTTTGCCGGTAACATTCATCGCGGCCGACGGCTTGATCAGGATCACGCACGCGGCACGACCGCTGGTCGTGTGAAACGCCGCCGCCGCCACCAGAACTGCCAACAGGGTACCTATTCCGACCCCGCCTGTCGCGGGGTGTTTTCCTAACATGCTCACTTGTGGCCTCCTTTGTTTTACCCGTCTTCCTCATCGAAAAATGCCCACCCCCTCCTGAAAATGGCGGGACGATGCGCCATCGGCAACACCGCCCTTCCCCGCATATCCATCCCGATAGTCGGGATGGATATGCGGGCGGTCAGCCGCCGCGGCCGGCCCGCGCAGCGACGTCGCGCGTCAATTCCACGCATCTCCCGCGGCGGCCGTGGCGGGATTCACCGTGCGCACCGGGGTCATGCAGGTGTCAAACGGCGCCCCGAGAGTGCTGATCTGGGGACCCGTCAACGCAAAAGGACTGTCACTCCAATCCTCGTTGCTGGACCCGACCTGGTTGGTGTCCGTCGTGCCGTTCACCACGCTCGTGGCCGTGGTGTAGGTGAAAATATTGTCGCCGTTTTCACCTACGTAGGGTGAAGTTTCCCAAGTGACGTGGTCGTCGCCAAAGCCCACATTCTGGCCGTCGCCGGCATGGTTGCCGGAGTTGTAGATGTACGGGCCGTAGGTGTTGGCTGTCGGCAGCGTCGTGGTAATACGCTGATAGACGCCGTTGCCGGCGCTGTCACCGACGGACGGGGGATAGGAGGCGCCCCCACCATCCACTGGCGCCATGTCGCTGACCAGGGGCACCTGCGTGTTGGCCCCGGTGGTGGTCCACCATTGGCCTGGCGGGCCATAGACACCCGTGCCGTTGTTCCACGGCCAGGGGTACGCGATGGAATAGCTTTCTCCGGAACCGTACGGATTGGTATTCCAACCGACGCCGTACACTTTACTGCCGACCATTTCCGTGAAATTTGAGAGCGTGGTAGGCGCTGGCGGATACGCCAGACCCGACGGGGCCACCGCGAGTGGATCCGAGGGGCACACAAAGCTGGCCGGCGTCGTGTAGCCCTGGAGCACCAGAAACCACAGGTTGGCCAATGGGTTTACCTGGTTGTTGTGGGTGTTGTACGGCGACGCGCCTTGAAAATACCACTGCTGCACCACCTCTGCCGCAGTCTGGCCGGTGAATCCGCCGCCGCCGCCCTCGGAGTTAATGGGCTGGTTCTCATAGGCATAGCCGCCTTCGTTCATAATAACCTGGGTCGGGAACGTGCCGTTGTTCGACTGAGCATACGTCACCATGGACTGGATGATCCCGCGGATGTTGGCCATGCAGACGGCGCGGTTGGCCAGTTCCCGGGCCTTGGCGAGCGCTGGTAGTAATATAGATATAAGAATGGCTATTATCGATATCACTACCAGCAGCTCGATCAACGTAAACCCCAACGCGCCCCTGAAACGACGCCGCCACGACCGGAATCCGACGCGGCTGACCAGGGCTTCCAGGTCACCGTAGGCCCCCAGCCCCCGGGCCAGGCCCAGCACCATGGAATTCAAGAGCAGGGCCACGCCAGTAAGCAGCCAGGT
>JAKCCC010000171.1 GCA_021838985.1 Planctomycetota bacterium | reverse complement strand
CAAGACGCAAAACACCTTGATTTTACAGCGCATTATGGCACGGCAAACCAGCGGATATTGCTGGAATAGCCGATATAGGTGTACCGCCCAGCGCCGCCTGCGGGCCGCAACCAAATATATAGCCCCCGCGTCGAAGAGTCGCCTTTGGAGACCTCGGCCGGGGGTAATGCCCCGTTGAACATCGGAATCTTTGCGCTGAACCAAAATCGTCGCGCGGCGCGAGGATTTTGATGGATTGTGGCACAGCGGTCCTGAGCGACCTTGTCGGCTTGCGCTAGCCCAGGCGCAACACCGAGAAGCCGTCCCGCCTCGGCCAGCGCGTTGGCCAGCAGGCCGAAAAGAGGCACCCCGGAAAAGCCGCGGCCAGCGTCGGTCGGATGCAGGCGGCAACTTCCATCTCCGGCGCCGGTGGAATAAACATCCCGCCCATTAATGCAAGCCGCCGGAGCACTGGAATGGCCCGCCTCCGCTGGCTACGCCGGATCGTCGTGCCAGTATTCCTTCCATTGTCCCGGCAGACCGGGCGTGACCAGTGACTGGTGAAGTGCTTTCCGCGTTGCCTCAACGTTCGGGCAGTCTCCAGCATAGCTCAGTTCCACGCGGGGATTTACGTTTTCTGATTGACTGCTTTTAGTCGTGCTCATTATTCTCCAGAGTGGCGAGTATTGGGCATGGTCCCGCTGCTTTACCGTCAGCAGGACAGCGGCGGATCAGCGCCCGGAGCCGGTCACGCATGGCCGCCAGTTCGTTTATTTTCCGCTCGATGTCGGTAAGTTTGGCTTGCGCCTTCTGGCGTACCTCGGCACACGGAGCCAACGTTCCCAGGCTCAGCTCCAGCAGGTCGTGGATTTCCGCCAGCGTGAATCCTAGGTCCTGTGACCGCTTGATGAATCGCAGCCGTTCCAAGCTCTGCCGGTCATAAAGCCGGTAGCCGGAGGCCTTGCGTAACGGTTTGGGCAACAACTTGCGCCGTTCGTAATAACGCAGTGTCTCAATATTCACGCCCGCATGCCTTGCGACTTGGCCGACCGTCCACATAGATGACTCCTCGTTTCAGGTTCCGCCGCATTGCCGCTAACCAAACCCCGGTTGACTGGCCGTGCCATCTGCTGACGGTGGTCCGGCGGTTTTTAGCCGCTGGGCCACCGCCAAAGTAGGGATTGGTTCCGGCCGGGGGGATCACTGGCAGCGGCTGCAGCCGGGACGGATCGGGTCAGGGCACTTGCCGCGGCCTTGCCCACAACGGGGGTCTTCGCAACCAACGCTCCGCGTGACCGCGCCCGCTGTCGCCATCCAGCCGGCATTCGCCGACATTCGTGCCACCACGACCTGGGTAACCGCCGTTACGGCCAAACTACTCACCACCGCCATGGCGGCCAACGTCACGACGGGGCCCTTCATGGTATACCTCCTCGTTCACCCCGGCGTCTACAACAGTTCTCATCCCCCGGAGCCGCCGCAGCCTCCGGGAAGATGGACTTCCCGATGTTAAGCCTACACCACCTATTATGGTACGGAATCAAGGCCCGCGGGAAATTGCGTTTTCGCATAGCGGTCGAGCCCTTGACCGATTATGGGTTATAAGGGGAATTCCGAATTAGTCCGTTGATACGGCGGCGAGCTTCCGCGGACAGAGATGGACCAGCCGTTGTACTGGATGGCCAGTCCCCAGCGAGCCTACGCGCCATACGGTCGATGGCTTTCATCTGACTGGCGCAGGTCCGGCAAGCAACACACATCAGCAGATGGAATTCCAGCCACAGCCGATCTAAACGGCTTAAAGCACCATCATCCAGTTTGGCGGCGGCCAGTTCCATCGCATGGCGGCAGGAAAGAATGTTCAACTTTTTCCACATAGGTATTTCGGGCCGGTTTGGCAGCGGCCGGTAATCAAGCTCCTATCCCTTGATCCTCCAGGCACGCCCGCAACCGCAGGCGGGCACGGTGCAACAAAACATATAAGTGGTTCGGAGTAAGCCCTAAAATCTTACAGACTTCGTTGGTATCACTTTCATCCATGACGCGCATGACGAAGGCTTGACGGTATCGCTCCGGCAATGACTCGAGGCAACGCTGAAGGGCACGCTGCGTTTCAACCTGTTCCGCCACCGCATCCGGTGACTGCCGCCATGGGCGGGGCGTGGATGACGCCTTCCAATGTTCCACCTTATTGAACATAGCGTCAACGACGAAATCATTTTCCAAATCAAGCGGCGTTTCGGGCTGCCGCCGTCTGAAGTGATCGACGATCTTATGTTTCAGAATGCCGGTCAGCCACGTGCCGAAATTGGCCTGTCCTGAAAAATAACGCGCCCCCTGGAGCGCGGCCAACAAAGTTTCCTGGACCAGTTCCTCGGCTGTCGCTTGATCCCGTACCCTCAAGCGGGCGTACGCCAGCAGCGTATCGCCATACGTGGCGACCCAAGTATCGGCCGCCGGCAGGGTGTTCTGCTCACCTTGATTTAAGGGGCTTTCAGGCGCCATAGAGACCGGAATATATTAGCCGAAAAGTAGGCCTGCGAACATTCGGCGGCAACCGGTCCAGCGTTATGCAGGCAGCGGCCACAAAGAACTTGATAAAATGGATAAACTTGAAAAATATACTGGTAACACATTCTAAATTAACCATTTACGTTTTTCCCACCGGCCGCATCCGACTTGGTAAACTTCATAATTCTGGTAATCACCTTTTAATTCGGTATATTTAGGACTATAATATTTAGTTGAAATGGGTGGGAGCCGCCGCCAGGGGAGCCACCAGAAGCGAAGAGGCAAGCCATGATCAGTGGACCGGAGATATTTGACGTGACGATTGTCGGAGCCGGGCCGACCGGGTTGTTTGCGGCGTACTACGCCGGGCTGCGGCAGATGAAGACCAAGCTGGTCGATTCACTGGACCAACTGGGCGGACAATTGACGGCGTTATATCCGGAAAAATATATCTACGACGTAGCGGGCTTTCCGAAGGTGCTGGCACGTGACCTGGTAAAGAACTTGGTGGAGCAGGGTTTACAACATCATCCGAGCGTGCATCTATCCGAGACGGCGCAGTCGCTTAGGCCTGATGAGGCGATGGGTTGTTTCGTCATAACTACCGATAAAAGCGAGCATTACAGCCGGACCGTCGTCATTACGGCCGGAGCGGGGCCGCTAGCGCCGCGAAAGCTGCCGGTGGAAAGCGCTAACCAATGGGAGGATCGGGGTGTCTATTATGTAGTCAAGCAGAAGGCTATTTTTAAACAGAAGCGGCTGTTGATCATCGGCGGAGGTGATTCGGCTCTGGATTGGGCGATGAATTTGCACGAAATTGCGTCGGAAATTACGATCATTCATCGCCGCAATCAGTTCCGAGCGCATGAAGACAGTGTTAACCGGGTGCAGAATGCGGGCATACCGATACTGACTTTTTGGGAATTAAGAGAACTGATAACGACGGACGGCAAAATAAGCGGCGCCGTGATCTTCAACAACCAGACGCGGGAAGAACGGATGTTACCCGTGGATGCGATTATCGCTCAGTTGGGGTTTATCAGTTCGCTGGGCGCAATTAAGACTTGGCCGCTGAATATTCAAGGCCATTCGATTCTGGTCGACCAGCGGATGCAGACGAACGTACAAGGGGTGTTTGCCGCCGGCGACGTGGCGGGGCACGTGGGCAAGTTAAAACTGATCGCGACGGGCTTTTCGGAAGCGGCAGTTGCAGTTAACTTCGCCAAGACGTATATTGATCCTAGGGCCAGGGCGTTTCCGGGCCACAGCAGTGAGATGGGACCGCAAACGTTGACCACAGTAAAATCCGGGGTACAACCTGTAACTTTTCGGTCAGAAAGTTGTTTGGCACCGTAGCCAGGTTATGGTGAATGGATTCGGAAAGGTGAAGCGACCATAACCATGGGTCTTGAAGGCGCGTGCAGGAGGCTGGTAGTCCTCGCGGGGCAGGGATGTTTACCGTTCGTCTGGTGCTAAGGTGAAGCGTACCGGCGTGACAACGTTTAAAATGATCGGCGTGACGGTTCTGGCCGTTTCGTTGATTTCCGTATGGCCGGGCTGTAAGAGTGGTCCGTCGACGGGTGCGGTCAGTGCGGCCAATTCCACGCGTCCGCGCGTCGTCGTGGCCACATCCGTGGGACCGGAGCGTACCAGCCGGCACCAGTTGCTGGATCCCTTCGCCCCGAACTTCTGGCAAACCGCGAAATGGTACTCTCTGATTAACCCGGCGACTTACCCGGCCGTAAAAGCCGTCACTTGGGGCGCGCTGGCCTATGGCCGCAGCTCGATATACGTGGCTTTTGTGGGCTTGGGAAACCGCTGGCACGCGGCGGCTGCCTCCCCCGATAATCTATGGCGGCATAACTGCGTCGAAATCTGGCTGGACACCGCCCGTCGCCAAAATGGCGCCAATTTCTACGAAATTGTGGTCTCGCCCACCGGACGAGTCGCACAAGTCTGGCACAACACCGCCCAACCGCCGCATCCAACCGCCGACGGCGGCATCAATTTCGCCCAGCCATTCAGCCTTATTCCCTGGCGGGCGCCGGGCCTGCGGGTGAAAGTAACGCAAGGGTGGCGGCGCGGTCAAAGAGCGTGGGCGGTGGTGGCTCGTGTGCCGCTGGCGGAGCTGCCGCCGCCGTTGCGCACCGCCCCACGGAGGGGCTCGCGCTTCCGGGTGAATCTGATTCGCTATGCCTGGAAACAGAGGGCGGATAAAAAACGGCAGTTGGTGCAATACAGCCTCTTCGCGGTGGCGCCTGCGGCTCAGGCGTTCGCGCCGTATCGCATGGGGCAGCTTGTGTTGCACCCCGCCCCTGCCGCTGACCATATCGTACTGGCCGATCCACTGTTTTCACTGTCGCCATCCGGCCGCTGAGATCTTGGACCCGGTTGTTTTCGGGGGACACGGCTTGATGCGCCCAAGGTCGTTGCGGACCGTCGCTTTGCTCGTTGAAACCAGCCGGGCCTATGGTCGGGGGATACTGCGCGGCATCGCCCGCTACGCGCGGACGCAGGGACGTTGGTCCATACTTTTCCAAGACTGGCAATTGGAGGATCCGCTGCCTTCCTGGCTCGGAAAGGGGCGCTGCGATGGCGTTATTGCCCACATCACGACTGCGGCTTTCCTGAGAGCCTTACGCCGCTTGGGAATTCCGACGATCGGCGTTGGCCAGGCGCGGCCCGCCGGCTTGGCCCGCCTGGGGCGGCAGCGCGAGCTGGCGCGGCAACGCTACGCCAGGAACAAGGTCCAAGAAAGGCAGCCTAAGCGATACGGGGGATTTATGGTCCCGGCGGACCGTGGCATGCGCCGCGATTGTGCCGGCCGCGCCGCCGTCGGGCACGCCACCCCCTGGAACGCACCGATTCGCCTGGTCGAGCCGATCCTTGTTGGCGACACGCCGCGAGGACGCCAACCCGCTGCGGCTACGCCCCGCAAAATTCCGAACAATATTGAATCTTGATCGGGAGTGCTGTGCCGGTCGCGGCCAACGATGACCAAGCGGGTCT